>CAIUZK010000218.1 GCA_903903635.1 uncultured Bacteroidota bacterium | reverse complement strand
GGATGAATATCACTTTAGATATAACAGAAGACAAAAAATGGGGGTAATCTTTGATACCCTTATAAAAAGAATGGTCAAAAATGATCCAATACGCTTGTTATCAAAGGATTGATATTGCGACCTAAGTGCCTATACCTAAAATAATAATAGCGCTATCAGGTATTATCCTTCAAAATTGAATAATTTCACTCAAAAAATACAGATGGAACAACAAGAAATAATGGTGAAGATGGTACTCGACAATTGGTACAGTACTGTGGCAAATACCGATAAATTATTAAGGGCCTTAACCGATGAACAATTGGAAGGAGATGTAGCTCCTGGTCGCAACAGTGGTAAATACCTGCTGGGGCATCTCATCGCTGTGAATGACAGGATGCTGCCGTTGCTTGGTTTTGGTGATGCTCATTATCCTTACTTTACAGAAGTGTTTCTAACTTCTGCGGATAAATCGGGAAAGGAAATGCCATCTGTAAGCGAATTGAGGAAATGCTGGAGCGAATCTATTGAAAGGCTCGATCAACATTTCAAAAGCCTAAAGCCAGCAGAATGGTTTCAGAAGCATAATTCTGTTTCAGCCGAAGATTTTGCAAAAGAGCCACATCGCAACAGGCTTAATGTTGTTTTAGGGAGAGCCTCCCATTTATCGAATCACCAGGGGCAATTGCTGCTGTTGTAAGCAAACCTGGGGCATGATGTATTTGGGTGTAATTGTAAAATAAATCCGGGGATTATTACTTCAGTTTTATCTGAAATAATAATCCCCGGATTCAATAAAGAGCGTATGCGCTGTTTGTGGGATTACTTCAACAATTCATCCAGGCTTTGCTCAATAAATAGCGCAAGCATTTCACGCCTGTATTTGCGGGAATAAAAATCGTTATCAACTACTCTTGTTTTAGCAAGCGCTTTCTTGATAAAACCTTCTTTAGCATCACCGGCAGTACCACAAATAAGCACAGGTTTAGGATCAACGCCACCTATAACTATCCTGATATTGTTGTCTTTGTCGAGAGATACCGCAGTAGTGAGCGAGGTGAAATCAACCGCTTGTCTGGGTCTTAATTTTTTGAAAACTATTTTGTAATCATTGCCCAGCGGCAGGATGATGTTTTTAATTATCGCTGTGTCTTTCAGGTTTCTGGGTTTAATTCCGTCGCCTGTATAGATGGTCTCTAATCCAACAATCTCAGTTCCCTCAATATCACAAATTTCAATTGTTGCGCCAGCGCTAATCATTACCGGCACGGTATCGGATACGAATTTGGAAAAGCAGGCTTTCTTGCCACCTGTAGCAATACATACATCGCCTTCACACTTAAGGCAATAACCAACTGCTTCGCGCCACCATTCGCTCTGGTTGTAAAATGAGCAACGGTTTTCGCAGAGTATGTTGCCACCCAGAGTTGCAGTTTTCCGGAGCATAGGTGAGGCCACCTCGTGCGCGGCAATCAATAAGCCGGGAAAGTTTTCAGCCAGTACTTTGTGGTTTTTCAGGTCATCCAGCCTAACCAGTGCACCGATTTTTACATTGCCGGCATCTGCATGGATTGACTTCAATTCTGTGATGTCTGTAATGTCAATAAGGCAGGAGCATTCTTTGTTGCCCTGGTATTTATTTACCAGGACATCTGTACCGCCGGCGACATAACAAAAATCATCTTTATGCGCGTAGGCCATACTTATGGCTTCATCTATTGTAGCAGGCTTGATGTATATTTTTTCGGCTGTCATAATTAAGCAGGTATTTGGTTTTGGATGCTCTTTTTTTGTTTTAATAATTCGAGTACATCTTCTGATTTAATAGGCAGGTTGGTGATCCTGATTCCAACAGCATCATAAATCGCATTGGCTATGGCTGGTATCACAGGGTGTAATGCACCTTCTCCGCATTCCTTGGCTCCGAACGGCCCTTCAGGGTCGATGGTTTCAATAATGTTTGCGTGTATATCCGGCGTATCGAGCGAGGTAGGTATTTTATAATCGAGGAAATTATTGTTCACCAGAAGGCCATTGTAGTATCTCATTTCTTCGCTCATAGCCTGACCTATGCCCATGTGCCAGGAGCCTTCCAACTGGCCTTCGACTGCCAGCGGGTTGAGCGCCTTTCCACAATCGTGAGCGCCCCATACATTCAGCAGTTTTACATGACCTGTATTCGTATCTACATTTACTTCAGCAACACATGCACCAAAACTGTAGGATGGACTTAACCCGGCGCCTGCACCTTTGAAGTCGCCACCTAATTTAGGGGAGATATATTTACCACTAACACTTACCGCGCCACGATTGGCTGTAACTATTTCTATCGCCTCCAGCCAGGATAGGTCTACACTTTTATCATTACTATAAATCTTTTCATCTGAGAAATTAAGTTCATTAACCGATATGCCTTTTTTGAGGGAAACAGCCTCTGCTATTTCGGCCCTTAAATTTTCGGCTGCGTTTTTAGCCGCATTGCCAGCCATAAAGGTTACCCTGCTTGAATAGCTGCCCAGATCCACCGGAGTGAGCAAAGTATCAGCAGCCAGGACGAATATTTTATCCATATTTAAGCCCAGTACTTCGGCCACTATAATTGCCAGCATGGTATCGCTACCCTGACCAATATCGTTGGCGCCGGATGTTACCAGTACACGTCCGTCGAAATCGACTTTAAGATGAACAGTAGATTGAGGCAGTTCATTCCAGATAATAGGAAGCGCGCTACCGCTGATAAAGAAGCCACAGCCTACTCCAAGGCCATGACCATACTCTAACTTACCGTGCTTGCTTTCCCAGCCAGACTGGTTGGCAACAGTTTGTAAAG
Source organism: uncultured Bacteroidota bacterium (assembly GCA_903903635.1). Taxonomy (GTDB): domain Bacteria; phylum Bacteroidota; class Bacteroidia; order Chitinophagales; family Chitinophagaceae; genus Nemorincola. The sequence continues at coordinate 35,227 of CAIUZK010000218.1, read as the reverse complement.
ATTCCCGGCTGCCATTGGATGTAATCCTGTAATGACCGACAGTTAATGTGTTTGAATCCAGAAAATTCTTCATTCTCATTTCTACAGGATCCAGATTTATTTTATGTGCGATATCATCAATCAAAGATTCTACGGCAAAACGGGAGTTGACGGCTCCATGTCCTCTCATGGCGCCGCATTGAGGTTTATTGGTATAAACCCTTATTGTTTTAAAACCGAAATTATCGAGCTTGTAAGGCGCCTGAAGCAGTACGCCATTGTAGTAGGAGGTAACCACACCAAAGCTGCCATATGCGCCGCCATCGATGGCTATATCGGCATCCAAAACCTTCAGGTATCCGTCGTTGTCAGCTCCCAGGCTTATGGTCATTTTAGATGGATGGCGACCGTGGTTGGTAAGAAATACCTCTTCGCGGGTCAGGCAAACTTTTACAGGCTTTTTAGTTTTCCTGGCAATATGAGATATGATGATCTCATGCGGGAATGGGTCGCCCTTACCACCAAAACCACCGCCGATGTAGGGCTTGATAACACGAACCCTGCTGAGGGGTACTTCCATTGTTTTGGCCAGAGCACGGTGCAGATAGTGAGTAACCTGAGTGGCAGTAATAATAGTAAGTCCATTTTCATCCCAATAAGCAGTAGCAGCATGAGGTTCGGTAAACCCATGGTTGATACCTTCAAAACCAAACGACATTTTGCTAACTACATCGGCCTCTTTAAGTGCCTGTGCCTGGTCTCCGAAACGTAGTTCCGCCTTTTTATGGATGTTGTTATTGAATTTGCCGTAGTCGTGAATTTTTTCATTTTCGCCAATATCGTTAATTGAATCGGCAATGGTGAGATACTCCTTAATAGGAGTGTAGCTTACTTTTATCAGCTTACAAGCTGCCGCTGCGATTTCTTCGGTGTCAGCGGCCACTGCGGCTACTATCTCCCCGATATACCTTGTCTTTTCAATGGCCATTGCGGTTTCATCCTGTGAAATAGGCAATACACCAAATGTTATCGGCAGATCACTTCCGATGGCTACATGCCTTACTCCTTCCAGTTTACTTGCCGCATCAGTATCTATGCTGTTAATCCGTGCATGAGGATAAAGGCTACGGAGAAACTTAACATGCAGGGCGTCTTTCATCTGGTAATCATCGGCATAATCGGCCAAACCCTGCGCTTTTTTTGCCGCTTCTATTAATGGCCGGCCAACACCTACGATCTTCCCTTTTATTTCGGGTAACGGAGTTTTTGTTACAGGATTTATTTGAGTTTCTTTTATATACTCAGAAACGGCATCAATGATCTTTTTATAGCCCGTGCATCTGCAAAGGTTTCCTGAGAGTGCAATTTTTATTTCCTCTGTAGTCGGATTGGGATTGCTGGTTAAAAAATCCAAAGCAGTAAGAATCATACCTGGGGTACAGAAACCACATTGGATGGCTCCTTTCTCGACAAATAAATCCTGCAGGCGGTGCATACCATCAGGGTTTGACAATCCCTCAATCGTAGTAATTCTGGCTCCATCGTAGCGTAAGGCCGGTGTAATGCAACCAAGAACAGCCTCTCCATTAACAAGGATGGTGCAGGCACCGCAACTTCCCTGAGAACAGCCTTCTTTTGTGCCGGTTAAACCGATTTTGTTACGAATAACATGCGATAGCATATCATGAGCGCCAACAACTACCGAATGTTTTTTGCCATTAATTGTATAAGTGACTTGTTTCATTCTATGATTATTTCTTCTGTTTATTTAATCGGTTTTAAAATGGAATTATACAAAACTTAAGGACTAATTAATTAAAAAGATCTGGAGATAATTAAGTCCATTAAGTATTACCCAAAATACAAAGCAAGTAATTGCCTTTTTGATTTTTTAATTATGACTGAAATCATGAGTTGATATGATGGATGTCATACAGTTTCGTTCGGAATATGGAAAATAGCATGTGATATTCAGGACTATCTGTGTTTGTGAATTCGCTGGTATTAATAAGCGATACTGCTGTTATCAAAACGATTATCTCGCCTTGTTGAACCTTCGATATTTAATATGGAGTAGGCGGAAAATATTTAGGGACTGTTCTTTTAGAATATTACATGGTGACGATTAATTTATGTGATCAAGGTATTGAAAGACAGAGCGACGGTTGCTGATAAATTGATTATATACTGCCGGTCATATAATTATTAAAGCGCTATTTTGCCTGTGGTGCGTTTCGGAGAGGAACTGATTTTTGTATTTTCAGATGCCTTCATTTCACTGTCAAATATAAAGCATGTTTATTTTTCGTAAAGCTTTTAACCCAAATAAATCACTTGTGCAGCATTGAGATAAACGATGAATTTTGAGCCGAAAAGACAAGCATTGAAAATTTATTGTTTTGATTTTACACATAAATAACAATTTAACTCATGGTTATTTAAAAAAGTATGCTTAATTTGCCTCCAAATTGAAAGTTAACTACCAAGGATGTTTTTTTCTCCTTTTAAGTTTCAAAAATCCGGTTATGAAAATAAAGCATTTATTACTATTGTCATTTTTAGTTGGTATCAGTTTTATATCTACTGCACAAGTCAGGACTGATCCTTTTTATCCATATGCACCATGGACTGTAGGTGGGGGACTTGGTTTTAGTGAAATTTATGGCAACTTAAATCATTCTAATTCTGAGCCGGTAATTCATCTGCATGCAGCCAGAAATATAAATATGTGGATCAATCTGGACCTTGAATTGAGACATGGCGCTTTGTCGGATTATGAAGTTAAAAACACATGGACCAACGGTTTAAGTGTATATAACCAGATCAATACTGCATCTTTTAAAGGCCATATATCATTAGGTGAGTTTTTCAGATATCCAAGGTCGTTTTTTATGAAAAATCTTTTTGGACTGTATGCAGGTACAGGAATAGGTTACATGACAAATAATGTTTCGAATATTACTTTGAAATTCAAGCATCAGGATAAATATAAAATCACTGATTTTAATCCTAAAAACATTAATCCTAGCACTACAAATTTTTATTTGCCCTTTGATATTGGTTTTAATCTGCATCTTACAAGGAGGTTCTTTTTTAACGTGAACTATGAGTTTAGTTATGCATTTTCCGACTATCTTGATGGATATAATTTTGAGAAACCGATGGCCACAAATAATTACAATGATATGTTTTCCGTATTGTCATTTGGGGCGAATTTCTACATAGGTAAATTGGGTTATGGCAAAAGACATATAGATTATAGCTCCAGTACAAATGTTACTACCAACTGGGCATTAGCAATAACACCAGCGGAGCAGAAGCAACTTGAAGAAAATGTTGATATGGATGGTGATGGGGTTCCGGACAGATTAGACAAGTGCCCGGGTACTCCTGCCGGCGTTAAGGTTGATGCGAATGGTTGTCCACTTGATACAGACGGCGATGGCATACCTGATTACCTTGATAAATGTCCGGATGTGAAAGGTATTGCCGCATTCAATGGTTGTCCTGAAAAAACTACAGATGCAGATAGTGATGGTGATGGTGTTCCGGACAGATTGGATAAATGCCCTAACACCCCAAATGGTGTAAAGGTTGATGAAAAAGGATGTCCATTGGATAGGGATGGTGATGGCGTACCTGACTACAAGGATAAATGTCCGGATGTGAAAGGTATTCCTGAAAATGATGGATGTCCTGCCGTAACGGAAGATGCAAAGAAAGTACTTGAGCAGGCGCTGAAAGGTATAACATTTGAAACCGGCAAAGACATCATACAGAAGTCTTCTTATCCAACCTTGGATAATGTAGTTAAGGTTATGAAGGATAATCCGGCATACAAACTGCAGATCAATGGTTATACTGATAACAGAGGAAAACCTGAAGTAAATAAAACACTTTCGGAAAAACGTGCTACTGCTGTTATGAATTATTTAATCAGCCATGGCATTGATGCCGGACGTTTGAAGTCGGCAGGTTTTGGACAGGAAAATCCGATAAAAGACAATAGTACAGAAGCGGGCAGAAAGGAGAACAGAAGGGTAGAATTGCTTGTGAATTTCTAAATCTAAAAATAATATATTAAGCCTGGAATATGCTTTCAAAGAGCGATTCCAGGCTTTTTTTATGAGCTTTTGGTAAGGCTTTTTGAAATGGTATTATGATTATTTGTTGATCAGAACACCATCAGAGGCGGAAATATTATTAGCCATGTCCTGATTACCGCCGAGTCCATAAACAATTGATTTGATGTTCTGGCTGCGGGAGTTTTTGAGACTCGGCTGGGACACTAATTTTGTGTGCAGTTGATTGGTTGATAAGTTGATAAGTTGATTGGTTGATAAGTTGATTCCGATTTTATTTATTGGTTATTATTTGATATGTGAAATTGCGCAGTGGTGTGCAATAATATTTTTTTGCGCAAAGTTTTATTGATTATCAATGTTTTAACCTGGAAAAATTGCGCATTTTGGGTTGGGGTGTGCAATATTTGTCTGAACCGCGGATTAAACTGATTATTGGATTACGCTGATTTTCATTTTGGTAATCCTGGAATTGATTTACTTCTTCAGGTATTTCATAATATTTTATAAGTGCAATTGCACAGAGGTGTGCAATAATATTTTTTTGCACAAATTTTTATTGATTATCAATGGTTTAGTATGGAAAAATTGCGCATTTTGGGTTGGGGTGTGCAATTCTTTTGGTTGATAGGTTGATTAGTTGAAAGGTTGATGGGTTGATTAGTTGAAGATCCTCGATGAAATAAGAATACTTTGGTTGGCGTTTGGAGGTGGGACTTCCACATTATTGGATCAAGGGAGTACCTTGGAACAGTGGGGAACTTCAGTTTTGCTTCATAAAACTTCTGGTTTTGCTTCAGGCTACTTCTGGTTATACTTCTGGATTTGGGCGAAAAACTTCTGGTTTGCTTCATGAAGTTTCCGGAAATCGGAAGTTTTTAAAATTACAAGCTATTGATTATCAGTAGTTTGTAATTTTTTTGTAAAAATCGTGTGCCAGGATTGTCTGTTTCTGATTGATTTATTGATACAAAGGTTAATTTGTGGCATATTTTTTGGAATTTAGATTGTTTCATAGCTTGAAAGAGATCATTTAGGGTTAAATTTGGGTCAAAGGTAAAATATATAATTGGAATTTCCTAATTTTTAGGCGCATTTATTTTATCAGTTGCTAACACCTGTTATAAACAGGAGATTACTCAGACAGGTCGACTATACAGAGGGCTTTGCTACAGACCTGAGCCAGAGAGATATTCGTAAGTGGGACACTTCCACATATTAGGACCAAGGGCGACCCTTGGACCAGTATTTTTTAAAATATTACAACCTTAGACCAGTGGGACGCTTGAATATACTAAGACCAAGGGAGACCCTTGGACTAGTGGGGGGGGTATTTTTCCCGTATCGGGGGGGAGTGTTTTTCCCGTATTGGGAGGGGGTGTTTTTTCCGTAAAAAATGGGTGTTTTTCCCGGTTGCATTAAAGTTAATACTGCATTACGTTTGTGGAGTCATTAAAAAATAACATCAATAAGATTCTGTACTACTTTATTTTAATTTAGAACCATGAAAAAATCAGCAACTAAGTTCTATATTTTATTGGCAATATTTGGAGCTCAGGCATTCATTTTCTCGACCATAGTTTCTGCCCAAACAATTACCGATACCAGATTATCAAAAAACTCTTTTATTTGCGGATCTGATTTAAACTACTTTTTACGCGGCGGAGTAAATACAAGCTCTTTAATTACTTTGTATGCTCCAGCAACGACTTTTCCAGCTGCAGCTATTGACACCTGTGGCAAAATTGATGTATATTACGAAGACATACATCAGCATTTTCATAAGGGATTTGATGATACAACCCATATCGGTTCAATGACTCTTGGCGCTATAAGAAGACGCACTTATTCAGAAGTGCTAAATTACATACAGTCTGTAATTGATTTCAGTAACGTATCAGATACAGCGCATATACGGTTATACGTTGATACTTCAATAGCTCCAATAAGCTATCCAGGATATTCAATGTTATCATTGCCACAATTTATAGCCAGAGCATATCCACAATATGATAGTTCATATACTGGTATTAAGTACGGATGGATGAATGATTATATAACAAGGCCATCTTGGCATTTACATGATTCATTACCTTCAACTCTCTTTCATGCCCGAATTCAATTCAATTTTGATAAAGCATATATTTTGGGTTATTTTGGTGTAGAGGATTCTGTCGTTATTAATTGGCAATCAAATGCAGATACTCCATTTACACCAAGTACATCCTGTGGTAAATCTGATCTTTACTCAGTTATGCTTCATGAAACTACTCATTGCCTTGGCTGGTTTTCATTGATTGGATTTAGAAATTCTGGTGGTATTGGGTTAACTCCATTTGGTGGTATACTTACCAATCCACACATATTTACAGGAATTGATTGGGCTGTAAATGTGAGTAATAATATTTACCCATTAGGTCTAACAAAAGTCCTATCCGGAAGTAGTATTTTACCCGTGCTTGATAGCGCTAATCCATTATTTCAAAGTAATAATAATTATTGGATGGACAGCAATTCAGCTCCTTACAATTATCCCGTGTATTCATCTGGTAGTTCTCATTCATTTATATCTCATCTTGACGATCAGCCATTCAATTATACTTTACGCGAGAGAATATCACCCGGTGACCAGCAAGATTATGTTATGGGTCCATTTACTCTTGGTGGAGTATTGAAGCGAAAATACTCAAAAGGTGAAATCCATTGTCTGGCAAGTGTTTTAGGATATACATTGAAAAGTGGTTTTGTTTCAAGTAATACATTTCTCTGTACCAACCACAAGCCATATTCTAAGAAAATGGCACAAATGGATATTAATCTTACGAACTATGCCTATTTCACAGAAACTATTATTCCAGATGATACATTAACAAATAATGTTGGTGTATCCCGTATAGTTACATCCATTCCTGTAATGGTTGCAGGTGGGGATTTATCTGACGGTGATCCAAGTGACAATGCACACTTATACATAGATACAACGACATTGGTAAATTTCAGAGGATGTGCAATAAGAGGTAATAATCATGGTGCACTATCAGTTAGCTCTGACAGCAAAACAATTATCTACAGACCCAGACCTGATTTTTATGGTAAGGCTCAATTTGGGTTTAATGTTACAGATGGAAAAGAACGAGGCTCCTTTGTAGTAAAAACAATAGAGGTATTAAAAGGCAATAATGTGAGTTGTCCAATTGCAACGAATATGATTTGCAACCCAGGTTTTGAGGAAGGGAGCGAAGTTAGAATATACGGTACTTCAGAAACAATACCTAACTCGGTAGCAACCGAAAATATGTGGCATGAAGGAAAGTGGCAAGGAATTTGCTTTTCTGATAGTCACCCTTATTGTTTCGCATCTAACCTCAATGGTTACCAATGTAATTCAATGTCGGGCACAATAGTTTTAAATGACCATTATGGAAATCCTTTTGGATCAGATTTATATACCACATGCGGAACTTTTGATACATCAACATTTGAAATTGGCAATTACTGGCTTTCAAGCCCCACACCTCATTATTGGTCATTAATTTATGGGGAAACTTATGACAATCCTTTTCCTTCTGATACCTCAAGCCAGCGATACCAACAATTTGCATTACCAGGAAAGTCATATTATTATTTAAAGGATAGTGCACGGCAATGTAAAAAATACAAACTAGAATTTGACCTATATAAGGAGGATATTATGCGGGATAGTAATTTTCTTTTAACAATCGGGTTTGCCGACCACCTTGTCAATTTAGGAACAGAATCGGCAGATACCAGCCTGAACTTTGTAGTTAATGATTCAATAATGACCACATTTGACACATGGACACATTATTCCATTCCGTTCCATTATTGTGGCATTAATTCTTCGAATATACTTTATTTGTCTTCTCAGGTTCCTGGAAACCCCTTTGGTAATTTTCATATTGATAATTTATCTTTAAAAGAGGATACTACCATAGATCCACCTTTGCTTGTTACAGTTACTGAAACAACGCTACCTGGATGTAATTCAAAACTTATTGCTCATGTTTCAAATGCTTTTTGCAGCACAACCTATTTATGGAATTCAACTGCCGGAACTGTTTTAACATCATCATTTGATACAGTACTTTCAAATATTCCATACACATATTCAGTAACTGTTAATGATGGCTGCCATAATGTTACTGCAACATATACAATGACAGAAACCCATCCAAATCCAATTATAGGTAGTACGGCAGTATGTATGGGACAAACCACCACATTAAGCGATATTACTTCAGGTGGAATCTGGACCAGCAGCAATCCATCTATTGCTAGCATAGGCTCTTTAACTGGCATAGTTACTGGAATTGCAACGGGAGTTGTCACTATAACATACACCGCCGGCTGTATTTCAACAAAAACAATTACTGTGAATCCGCTACCTTCAGTTATTGCAGGTACATTAGCAATTTGTATTGGCAATTCAACTGTTTTGTCGGATGCAACGCCTGGTGGTGTATGGTCGAGTAACAATATTTCAATTGCCACTATTGGCTCATCATCAGGTCTGGCGACTGGAGTCTCAGCAGGAACTACTACAATAACTTATACAATTCCAACAGGATGTTATATAACAGCTACGATTACAGTAAATACAACACCTTTCACAATTACCGGACCATCAAATGTATGTGTTGGTAATACCATTTTTCTAACAGATCTACCTGGTGGTGGGATTTGGAGTAGTACAAATTTATCGGTAGCTAATGTTGGTTCATTAACAGGTGTAGTAACAGGTATTGCAGCAGGGACAACTACTATCAGTTATATTCTTAGTACTGGTTGTTATTCAACAAATTCGATAACTGTAAATCCGTTGCCATCATCTATTATCGGCGCAAGTCCATTATGTGTTGGTACAACCTATACGTTTGTTGATATTACACCTGGGGGAATATGGAGTAGCACAAATCCAACTATTGCATCAATTGGATCATTAACAGGGTTTGTAAATGCCCTTTCACCAGGTACAACCACGATAAAATATATATTAAGTACAGGTTGTTTGGCATCAATATCAGTAAGCGTATATTCAGCCCCAGCAGCAATAACAGGTGCTGCAACTTTATGTGAAGGGGCGAATACTACCTTTACAGATGCGACACCTGGAGGGACATGGAGTAGTAGTAATCCTTCAGTTGCAACAATTGGTGCGAGCAGCGGGATATTATCTGGCATATCATCAGGGACTGCAACAATAACCTACTCGATTGGAACTGGTTGTTTTTCAACAATAACGATCACTGTAAATCCTCTGCCAACTTCAATAACCGGAAGTTCATTAATTTGTATAGGTTCTTCAATTACATTAAGTTCCTCACTGGGCGGTGTATGGAGTAGTAGCAACCCTTCGGTCGCTACTATAGGAATAAGTAGTGGTATAGTTACAGGAGTAACTGCCGGCATTTCTACTATTACTTATACATTAGCTACAGGTTGTAAAGCTTTATTTCCATTAACTGTTAATCCGGCACCCTCAATCATTACCGGGCCATTATCAGTATGTACGGGGGCGACAATTACCTTGTATGATTCTATTACAGGAGGCAGTTGGGTAAGTAGCAATCCAACAATTGGGTCAATTGGCTCCGCTTCAGGTGTATTAACCGGAATATTATCAGGAGTTACTACTATCACCTATACCTTACCCGGAGGCTGTTTCGTAACAAAAGGTATAACAATTAACTCTAGTCCAGCGGCAATTACAGGTAGTTCAAGCGTGTGTGCCGGCACCACGACAATATTAAATGATTTAACCTCTGGAGGTACATGGAGTAGTAGTAATCCAACTATTGCAACAATAGGGACAGGTAGCGGGATTGTAACAGGAGTATCTGCAGGTGTTGCAACTATAACTTATACGTTGGCTACAGGGTGCAAAACAACCTACGCTTTAACCGTTAATCCGAATCCGGTTGCCATTATTGGTCCAACGTTGGTTTGTAGCGGGACAACAATAACGCTAAGCAATTTAACTACTGGTGGCACCTGGAGCAGCAGTTCAACTTCTGTTGCAACAATTAGCAGTTCGGGTGTATTAACCGGAGTTATGGCTGGCATAACTACTGTATCATATATTCTTGGCACAGGTTGCTTTGTAACTGCAACGGTTACGGTAAATCCAACCCCATCACCAATTTCAGGTACAGCTACTATTTGCGAAGGCGCTGTTACTGCACTTACAGATCCTTCGCCTGGTGGTACATGGAGTTCAAGCTCACCAGGTAATGCAACCATTTCGGGTGCAGGCCTGCTTACAGGCGTGGCTATGGGTACAACTATTGTAACCTATTCGTTGCCGGACGGCTGCTATGCAACCATTGCTGTTACGGTTAATCCGGTACCGATGCCAATAACAGGGGCACTGAGTGTATGCAGCGGGAGTACAACGTTGCTTGCTGACGGCACAACCGGCGGTACATGGAGTAGCGCAACACCTGCTGTAGCAACAGTTGGGGCGGGTACTGGGGTGGTTACCGGTGTTTCGGCGGGCCTGGCCACAATAAATTATACATTGGGAACCGGTTGCAGCCGCAGTGCTGTAGTTACTGTGAATCTGCAGCCGGCTGTTATTGCAGGCCCTGACCATGTTTGCACAGGCGGGATAATATATTTAAGTGATGCTACAACAGGCGGCACATGGAGCAGCAGTGCGCCTATTAATGCAACAGTGGGGGCTTCAACCGGCATTGTTACGGCACTAGACACCGGAATTACAGTAATAAGCTATACTATGCCCATAACAGGATGTTATAGCGCCATAAGCATAACTGTATTTGATACTACAGGCAGTTGCTCGCCATGCCACGTTTTTCCGGGAACATTTACTCCTTTATCCGGAATTATCAGCACATCATTTGGTGCCGGCAATTATTATGTAACCGGCGATATTACCATTGCCGGGGCATTAACATTTACGGGGGCGGTAATGCTTATTGCTCCGGGGGCACACATTTATGTAAATGACACCTCTTCCTTAACCCTATTAGGCTGCCATCTTTATTGTTGCAGCAGCATGTGGGGTGGAATCATATTGCAAAGCGGGGATAGCACAACAGGTGTTATAAACATTGGCAGCGATGGTGATGCCGGAACCATGATAGAGGATGCGCTAACTGGGGTAACTGCATTTAAGCCTGTAAAACCCGCGCGGGGAGCATCTTACTTTATACTTAGTACAAACGCTGTTTTTAACAGAAATAATACAGGCATACGGATAAGCAACTATATGCATGTACTGCCAAGAACGTATGAATTTCATATAGAGAATACAGTATTTACCAGCAGGAATTTCTCCGGTTCTACTTTTAGCGGTTATCCGTTTATATGGCCATGGGCAGCGGGGCTAAAGAGTACAGTAAGCATGCCATCGCCCTATATGGCTCCTTACAATGTGGGTATCTACCCATATGCCTATTGTAAGAACCCGACGTATAGTCCGGCTACAATTGGTATTGAACTGAATAATGTGGGGACAGGCACCGCGCCGGATTATGCCGGCGTGCTGGTGGGTTCAGCTTCTACATATGACCCGGTGGTGCTGATGAGTTATAATTACGAACTGAATCTTTTTGATACACTCAACTATGGCATACTAGCCAGGAATGCAAATTTAACCGTGAAGAATTGCGCTTTTGCTCATGGCGCTGTTATTCCGTCTATGGGGGGCAGTCCGGTGGCGGGTTATGAGGGTATAGGGGTATATGCAACAGAAGATGATGGCAACCCTTACCAACTGACGGTGATGCCGGGTTATTACAATTATGGCCGGGGTATTACGAAATCGCCCAACTATTTTTACAATTGCCATACGGGGATTTATGCGCAGAACTATTATAGAATAACAGGGCTTGAAAGTTATATAATATCGACACAGGACAACAGCAGCGGGAATACCAACAGCGGCCTGTATGGCTATTATATACTGACACCTGCATACGACTCTATAAAAATAAACAGCAACACAATTATAAATGTAGCCAATGGCATAGCAACCAAATTTGTGCCCGGAGGTATGGGCTCCAGTTACGGGTGGCCGGGGCAGACAACCATAAATAACAATATAATAAGGGCAGGTGTAACACCAACAGGCCCGGCAGGACACCATTATGCAGACAAGCCGATATGGGTGGATAATGGGATAGGGTATATGGGATCTATTTTGGGTATACCAGCAACCAGCCAGCTTAATACAGACAACAACCAGATAGATAGCGCCTATAACGGCATTTATGTAAATGGCATAAGCGCACAGGTAGCAACCAGCAACCTCAATAACATAAACATGATGGAGTATCCCATAGGGAATGCAACAACCCAATATGGTATATGGCACCTGAATTGCAGCAGTGACCAAACCATATGGAATACTGTAACAGGTACTGATTATAAAAATGATAATTGGAAAGGCATTATTACTTCTGCGAGCAGCTTCCATACGGTAACGTGTAATTCGGTATCTTATCTTGGGAGGGCGTTTGAATTTGAGAATACACATCTGCATTCCACATGGCAAAACAACACTATGACCAATGACGGGAAGGGGTTTGTGCTCAACCAGGGACAGATATGGGACCAGGGAGGTCCAGGCAGACCAAGTGGGAATCAGTGGTTGACCGATGGAGGATTTGCATGGACTCTTACAAACTTTCAAACTTATACTATCGGGGGTATACTACCATCGAATTCTAATTTATGGATATTATCCAGTGCAACAACAGATCCTGGAAATAACTATCATGGACCTGTTTTTGATTGTGCGAGAACATATGGATGTATTTCCGGTATCGTAGGAACAAGTGGAAATGGATTAAATATTACAATAGATTCCTTTCTAACAGAACCCCCATGCGGTCCTCAAAATAACGGGGGAGGGAGCATACACATAGCCAAAAGAGAAGCCATTTTTGGCGGCTACCAGTACCAGCACGACTGGATGGCGCAATACAGCCTATGGCAGTCGTTATTATTGGGTGATTCGGTAGATACCTCAGCCGTAATAGATACTTTTATAGCTATGGCCTCGCATAGCAGGTATGCCCAGTTTACTGAAATTGAGAATGACCTTGCCAATGGAGATACCAGCGCTGCACAGGCGTTGCTGAATGCATATGGGCTGGATGCGCTTGCAAATACGGGTAGTGATACCGCGACAGGAGTGCAACTTGCAGATGCCCCTATAGCAGATTTAATCGTCTTCAACTACAGAAAATACTACCAATGGTATATTAGTTATCTTGAAAATAATCTTTCGGCTACCGATTCATTACAAATTAGTATATTAGCCCAATCCTGTCCATTCAATAATGGCGCTGTGGTATATAAAGCCCGCGCCCTTTATGATGTAGTGTTTGATACCCTGCGTATTTTTGAAAATAATTGCAGTGATAGTGTAATGGCTGATAGTTCGGGCTGGCGACAAGCTATGCCAGCGGGCGTAAAACCTATTACTGAGATAGGAACGCAACAGTATAAATTATTGCCTAACCCGAATATTGGTGATTTTATTTTAAAACAAAATGTGGAAGATAAAAATCCTGTGCAAATTGAAATTTGGGATGCACTTGGCAAATGCATTAACAAGGAATTTGTTATTTTCGAAAATAAAACATTACATTTGAGCTTAAATAGAATACCGGGTATATATCTTCTTAGAATTAGAGATAATTATGGAATTTCATTTAAGTTTAGAATTATTGTTGAATAGGCTAAACGAAAAATCAGACATGAAAAAAATAGCAATTATATTGGCGTTTTCCTGTGTTTTCACAAAATTACAGGCACAAAATAATTATGTTTCAAATCCGGGTTTTGAACAGAAATCTGGCTGTCCACATTTTCCTGATCAAATAAGATTGGCAAATAATTGGAGCAGCATAGATTCATTATCACCTGATCCACTTTGCTCACCCGAATATTGTAATGAATGTGATACAACCGATCATTTTGGTGCGCCTAATGGCATTGCATATTATCACAACACTAGAAGTGGGAAGGGGATGGCTCAGGTATTAATGTTTATTGATGAAAGCTATTTTGAACCCTATAAACGAGATTATTTACAAGGTCGGATTAAAACACCCTTAGTTTCCGGAAAATCATATTGTATCACTTTTTATGCTACACTTACCCAATGGTCAGAATATGCAATAAATCATATTGGTGCTTACATAGATAATGGGGCTATCGATAATACAGACAGTTTGGATTGTGCTTCTCCATTAACAAATATTATACCTCAAATTGTAGAGGATACAATTATTAATGATACATTAAATTGGGTAAAGATACAAGGAAGTTATGTAGCAGAAGGGGATGAGAAATTCATAACAATTGGCAATTTTTATAATAAAGCAAACACAAGTTACATTACACTTCCCTATTCAACCCAAGTTGTAGCATATTATTTGATTGATGATGTAAGCATAATAGAAAGTGATGCAAAAGCGGATGGTGGAGATGATACAGTGAAATCAAATGGAGAAGATAGTGTATGGATTGGGACCCATAATGAGGGGATGCCCAGCACATGGTATGTAGCGGGATCGGCTACACCAATAGGATATAGTGGTGGTATGTATGTGAACCCAAAAGTAAATACAACCTATGTAATGGAACTAGACCTAATGAATAACATAACCTATGATACGGTAAATGTTATCATTGATAAAACAGGTTTTTCAAATTTACACAAATTACCATCCATAATTTTGAGTCCTAATCCGGTTAAGGATGTTTTAAGGATTGAAAACGGGAATGGGTCTGAGGTGGTTATTTATGATATGCTGGGCCAAAAGCGATATGCGGGGTTGATAAAGCAGGATAATGAAGAAATAAAAATGGGGCAGTTTTCGTCTGGAATATATCTTGTAGAGGTAAAGGGAGAAAATGGGGAGCGGAGCATTTTCAGGATTGTGAAGGAGTGACTTTTAGGTTTATAAATTGATTTGCTTTTTAACAAAGCGCTTTATCATTCAATGAAACATCTCCTCCTAATATTCATATTGTCTTTTGTATTCGCTCAATTAAGCGCACAGAAGAATTATGTGATGAATCCTAGTTTTGAGCAACATACCGGTTGCCCAAGGCAATATGATCAAATTAAGCTTGCCAATGGCTGGAACCCAATAGATACCATTGATTTTTTGACCAATTGTGGGCCCGAATACTTTAATTCATGTGATTCAACTTTCTATTGCGGTGTCCCAGGAAATTGTGAAGGCTACCAATATCCCAGATCAGGTAATGCTTATGTTGGTGGCAAAGTCTTTTTTGATGAATCCTTTTTTGCCTTGACTACCAGAGACTACATTCAGGGCCATCTAACCCAAACACTAATTCCCGGCAAATCTTATTGCCTGACATTTTATGTCAGTCTGGCGTATGAATCTCAATATGCAGTTAATGGGATTGGAGCATATCTTGATGATGGCAAAATAGATACGGCAATAAATACTTGTGGGTTGGCACTTCCCCAATATTTGCCACAGGTATTTGGCTATACTATAATAACTGATACTATCAATTGGACAAAAATTCAGGGAGAATTTATAGCCAATGGAACTGAGAAATTTATAACCATCGGTAATTTTTTCAGAAAAGCTGATATCAGTTATGTCTCTTCGCCATACTGTAGTAATCAGATTAGCTATTACTACATCGACGATGTAAGTATCATAGAAAGCGATGCCATACTGGAGACCGGTACTGGCGGCATAGTATCGCCGGGGAGTGATAGTGTTTGGCTAGGCCCTGCTGATGAGGGTATGCCTTGTGCTTACTACATATCGGGCAACACCACTCCGTTTGCCTATGGCGGTGGTTTCAAAGTTCATCCTGATACCACTACAACCTATGTAGTTGAGCTGGATCTTTGCGGTCATGTGACTTATGATACAGTGGTGGTTATTGCGGCGAGTGCAGGTGTTTCTATAGCAGGTAAACTGGCATCGGTGCATTTGAGTCCGAACCCGGTTAAGGATGTTCTAAGGATTGAAAATGGGAATGGGTCTGAGTTAACTATTTATGATATGCTGGGCCAAAAGCGATATGCGGGGTTGATAAAGCAGGATAATGAAGAAATAAAAATGGGGCAGTTTTCGTCTGGAATATATCTTGTAGAGGTAAAGGGAGAAAATGGGGAAAGGAGCATTTTCAGGATTGTGAAGGAATAGTGAGGTAATTTCCAATTATTCAATTTCCAATTTCCAGTTTCCAAAATTCAAATTCTAAATTCCAATTGTGTTGTGTGATTTGCGCGAGTGGACCACATACTAATTTCCAATTATTCAATTTCCAATTTCCAAAATTCAAAATCAAGATCCAAAAAAACAAATTCCAATAGTGTTGTTTGGGGAGCGCGAGTGGACCACCCCTGATTGTACTCGGCCTTCGCCTCGTCCAATCGTCCCACTCCTAAAAACGGAACCACCTCCCCCTTCGGGTACTCCTCCTTGAAAAAAGGAGGAGAGTTGGGAGCTGTGTTACGTGGCCCATGTTGTGTGGCCCGTGTTTTATTGCTCAATAGGGAGATGTAGTACAAGTGTGCCATAGCCACTGAAGCGGGATAGTAGTAATGGCGTTTGGACCCCAAAAAAATACCGCTCTAAGTATTGATACACACGTACCCTACCAACCCGTGAATAATGCAAATCAAAACTACAACTCCATAAGATTGCCGGGGCACATGGGGGCTACCTTGCACCTTATAACACCCTATGTTTTCAGGTGTGTATTAATTCAGGGTAATTTAAAATCACAAACATGAACATTTCAAGAATTGCTATCGTTGTTTTGCTGGCAGGACTGGCGACTTTTACATCATGCAAGAAAAATTATACCTGCACCTGCACTACTGTAGTGGGTGCGGCTTCGGTTAAGGTAACGCATGATATAGGCAATGCCTACTTTTCGGATGCGAAGAAATCCTGTAATAATTACCAGGACCAGGCCAACAATTCATTGCCCGGTGGCACTACTTGCGGGTTGTAAAATATAAAAGCAGGCTTTGGGGGCCTGCTTTTATACTTTATGGTATATGCTATAATCTATGAGAGTAATTGTTCCAGCTTCAAGAATCCATCGGATGGGTTGAGGTTTTCCCAGAGTATTTTGTAGATAAAGGTAGCAATGGGTATGTTGATTGAAAACTGTTTGGATATGGCCTGCATTCCCCTGGCTGCATAGTAGCCTTCAGCCACCATATTCATTTCGAGCATGGCAGCTTTTACCGAATAGCCTTTACCGATCATGGTGCCGAATGTGCGGTTACGGCTGTGCAGTGAGTAGCAGGTAACCAACAGGTCGCCGAGGTATGCGCTGGTATGAAAATCAGGCCTTTCGCTGGAAGGATGAACCTTGTCGAAATGGTCTGTAAGGAAATGATACATTTCCCTGTAACAGTTGGTGATGTACACGCTTACAAAATTGTCGCCATAATCGAGCGCGCGGGCTATGCCTGCACCTATGGCATAGATGTTCTTGAGCACCGCAGCAAACTGTGCACCCCAGATATCATGGTTGCAGGTGGTGTTGATGTAGGTGTTGCCAAAGAGTTTAGCGGCAGCCCCGGTAAGGTTATCGTTAAGCCCTGAAAATGTGAGGTAAGAAAGCCGCTCTTCGGCTACTTCCTCGGCATGGCATGGGCCCATGATGGATACATATTTCTCGAGGGGATAATTGAATTTAGCCGATAAATAATCGTTCAGCAGTAAGTTGGAATCAGGCAGTATACCTTTTATGGCTGAAATGATATTTATATTTTGCCACTTGCTGCTATCGGCCTGCTCTATTACTTTTTGTGCGTATGCCGAGGGCACTGCAACAATAATAGTATCGCATGCATCGAGTACCTCATCCAGATTGCCGGAGGGTAAAATAGTGTCGGGAATAAACCGCACCGAAGTAAGGTAATGAGGATTATGATGTCTGCCTTTTAAATAAGTTATTGCCTCTTCATTGCGAATCCACCAATGTATCACATGCCCGTTGTCGGTAAGGATCTTAGCCAATGCCGTGCCCCAGCTACCATTGCCGATTATTCCTATCTGTCCTGTAAGTTTCTTGACCAAATTGAAAGTAATTGATTATAAAAATGCTATTCTTTAGCCTTGGCTTCAAACAGCTTGTCTTTATCCGTAATCTTAACCCTGGTTTTATCTTTTAGTGTGCGGGCAATGGCGCCATAAGGAGCTATTACCACTTCTTCATCTTCTTTAAGCCCTTCGGTAACCTGGAGGTATTTGTTGTCCTGGAGGCCGGTTTTTACATCACGGATCTCCACCATTTTAGTGGCGGCATTAAAAACAAATACCACCTGGCGGATATTATCGTTGATAGATGTTGAGGCTGCAATATTCTTGTTCTTTACACTGTCTGGCCAGTCGCGGGTAGTAACCGCATTCACAGGGACAGAGAGGATATTGTCCTGCCTGTTGGTCTGTATCTCAACCGATGCAGACATGCCTGGCTTGAACGGGAACTTACCCTTGCCCATTCTGGCCGAAAGGTCGGCATAGCTGGAGGGGAGTATTAAAATGTATACGGTGTAATTGGTAACCTGGTCTGAGCTTGCCCCCGTAGATGTCCCGGTCTTGGTACTGCTTACCGCGATTTTAGATACTATTCCTTTGAATTTCCTGTTGCGGTAAGCATCGGCGTCAATAAGGGTAGTATCGCCGATTTTCACCTTTGGTATGTCTGTTTCGCTTACGTCTACACGAACTTCAATGCGGCTCATGTCGGCAATTGTGAGCATTTCGGTACCGGCCATTTGAGCTGTACCCAAAACACGCTCTCCTTTCTTTACCAATAGTTCGGAGATTATGCCGGAGGTAGGCGCGATAACGGTTGTCTTGAGCAGGTTTTGCTCAGCCTGTGTGAGGCTGGCCTGTGCGCCTATAATACTGTATTTGCCCCCTGAAGTAGAAGCCTTGGCAGCATCAAATGTAGCTTTGGCAGACTTATAAGAAGCTTCACCCTGCTCGAACTCTAATTGAGAAATTACCTTCTGGTCGAACAGTTTTTTGTTTCGGTTGTAGGTAGCCAGTGCCAGTTGATATTGAGATTCGGCCTGCGCCATCATTTCCCGGGTATTGCTTGCGCTGGCCTTGGTTTGCTCAACCGAAGCAGTAGCCTGGTTGACCATGGAGTTGTATATGGCAGGATTGATTTTTACCAATACCTGACCTTTTACTACGCTGTCTCCTTCCTTAATATCCAGCAGCGTGATCTCGCCGCTAACCTCGGGTGAGAGCTTTACCTCTGTTTCGGGGTAAATTTTTCCACTGGCAGTTACTGTTTCGGTAATAGTGTGCCTGCCTGCTTTTTCAACAGCAACTTTAGTTTCATCGCCTTCATTGTTTCTGGCTACAATCACCAAAACAACTATGAGGATAATACTAATGATAACGATCCACCAGACCTTTTTCGATTTCATAGAAATTATTTTAAACAACCGAACCCCTGTGCATGGGCTTCTTTTTCTGGTAGAATGTTATTTTCGGATTTTCAATAACAATCACAGCCAAAATTCAACCTTAAAATTAAACTTTTAATTTAATTACTTGCCTATAGTCTCTAAATTTACAATACATTATCTATACTGTCAAAGTATAATTGATGGCGTATATGCTGCACTTACCTTACCTCGCTGCCATTATCAGCCACCTCAAGCGGTGAAACAAAAATGAGCCTGCCATCGCCATTCTGAGCCATTAATATCATGCCACGGCTTTCGATGCCCCTCATTTTGCGGGGAGCAAGGTTGGCCACCACTGTAACCTGCTTACCAATGATATCTTCAGGTTTGAAGTGCAAAGCAATACCTGAAACGACAGTTCTCATTTCGGTGCCCATATCCAGCTCCAGTTTCAGCAACTTATCAGCTTTTTCTACCTTTTCGGCTTTTACTATGGTTCCTGCTCTGAGATCCATTTTCATGAAATCATCTATGGTGATCTCAGGTTTTTGGGCAGGCGCTTCCAGTGTTTCGGCCACTATTGCGGGTGCAGGTTGCCCGGCCGGCTTTGGTGCTGTATTTTCCATTTTCAGGCTGGTTGCTTGTTTTAAATTGATTTTAAGTTTTTCTACCTGGGCTGCCACTTCGGTATCTTCTATTTTGCGGAAGAGGAGCTCAGCGGCGCGAAGGGAATAACCCACTTTAAGCAGGTTGGTTTTACCGGCATTTTCCCAGTCGAGCATGCGATCTACCACCTTCATCATTTTGCACATCTTGCCTGCGGTAAATGGCAGGAATGGATTTGCGAGTATGGCCAGGTTGGCAGTAAGCTGCAGGCAAAGGTGCAGGCAGATATCTATGCGTGCCTGGTTTTGCTGTTGCAGTTCGGGAGTCTTGGCAAGGCTCCAGGGTGCATTGTCCTGCAGGTATTTGTTGCCTTTGCGTGCAAGGTCTATCACCTCAAAAAGCCCGTCGCGGAACTTATAATGCTCCAGGCAATTTTCTACTTTTTGTTTGGAGGCGGCTATTTCGGCGGCAAGGGCCCTGTCGGCATCGTTGATTAACTCATCCTTTACAGGCGGCACTTTGCCATTGCATAGTTTATGCATCAGCACAAATGTGCGATTGATGAAATTGCCGAAAATGGATACCAGTTCGTTGTTGGTGCGATCCTGAAAATCTTTCCAGGTAAAGTCATTATCCTTTGTTTCGGGCGAATTGGAGCATAGAACATATCTAAGCGTATCCTGCTGATCGGGGAAGTCTTTTACATATTCGTTTACCCAAACGGCCCAGTTGCGCGAGGTAGAAACTTTTTCGCCTTCTATATTCAGAAACTCATTTGCGGGTACATTCTCGGGCAATACAAAACCACCGTGGGCTTTGAGCATGGCCGGGAAAATGATGCAATGAAACACTATGTTATCCTTGCCTATGAAATGGACCAGCTTGGTATCTTCGCTGCACCAGTAATCGCTCCACTGGTTAGTCAGTTCCTTGGTGGCACTGATGTAGCCAATAGGCGCATCAAACCAAACATACAGCACCTTGCCTTTGGCATCTGCCAGCGGCACAGGTACGCCCCATGTGCTGTCGCGGGTCATGGCGCGAGGCTGCAGGCCACTGTCTATCCAGCTTTTGCACTGGCCATATACGTTGGGCTTCCACTCGTCTTTTTTGCCATCTACAATCCATTCTTTCAGCCAGCCCTCATACTTATCGAGCGGGAAATACCAGTGTTTGGTTTTGCGCTTTACAGGTACTGCACTACTGAGGGCGCTGCGCGGGTTGAGTAATTGTTCGGGCGAAAGGGTGCTGCCGCAACGCTCGCACTGGTCGCCATAAGCATTTTCGTTGCCGCATACGGGGCATGTACCCGTAATGTACCGGTCGGCCAGAAAGATGTCTTTCGACTCATCGTAGTACTGCTCACTTTCGCGCTCCTCAAAAACACCATCGTTAAACAACTTAGTGAAGAATGCCTGCGAGGTATCGTGGTGGATAGCATTTGATGTGCGGGAATAAATATCGAAGGAGATGCCCATATCGGCAAAGCTCTCTTTTATAATGCCATTGTATTTATCTACCACATCCTGTGGCGTAATGCCTTCTTTCATGGCGCGAATGGTAATAGGTACACCATGCTCATCGCTGCCGCAAACAAATTTCACATCTCTTTTCTGTGCCCTCAGGTAGCGCACATATATATCGGCAGGCAGGTAGCAGCCCGCCAGGTGACCTATATGCACCGGACCATTGGCATAGGGTAGGGCGGCGGTTATTAAGTATCGTTTGTAATCCATTTTTTTGAATAGTCTAAAGTCGTAAGTCTAAAGTCGCGAGTCTAAAGTTTAAATTTTGGGCCCAAAAACGCACTGGATGCTTTCTGGTGTTTTCAATTGGGGTGCAAGATAATTAATGGTCAGGAGTTTATGTGTTTTATAAGGCTGGGAGCAGCATTTTTAACGATTATCGGTGAAAATCTAATCTTAGGGATAGATATATTTTGAATATTTTTGCTGATCTGCCGGCAAACTGAGCTAAAGTATTAACCCACATTGCAGGCTTATTTGGGCGATTTGTTAAAAATGTGGGATGAAATTGTTAAATACTGCTCTTATTATTGTTTATGTAATTTTTAATTAGTTGAAATTCAGCTACTGTGTTTTTCAAAGTAGGTTGTAGTCCCCCCATCGCCTGTTGTTAGTGCGTTATGATTGCATGTAGCTTTGCCCTGATGTTTTTAAAAGCAATTGTCAAGCATAACAAACTCACTGGTGGTTACAGGATGCACTATCGCATGTGTGAAAGCTACCGCTATGACAATAGTGTCCGCCATCAAACCATCGTTCATCTGGGCACACTTGAGGAACTGCCTGATGCAGAACAAAAGAAAGCGCTTGCTAGGCGTATTGATGAACTGGTTAAGAACAGCAGAAATAGTTCTATAAGCTTATTCACCCCAGAAGACAAAGCGGTAGAGACCTTGGCCCAGCAACATTTTGCTATAATTAAAGAAAAGCAACTGTTTGATCTCTCAACGGCTAAGGATTATGAGCGTATAGCTGGACAATGGTGCTTTCCATAAGGCAGCTCAACTAAATATACCGGCCAATATAGGTTTGCTCTTTATTCCCCCATATAGTCCGGAACTGAACCCAGCAGAGAAAATATGGCGTTATCTAAAAGACCAGAAAGCAACAGAAATTTTCAAAACGCTTGATGATCTTTCAAATCGTTTATGCACATCAATCCAAAACCTCAATACAGAAACTATTAAATCTATAACCAGCTACCAGTATTATTTGGATGATTTTTATGCCGTCTTTTGATGTTTATTTGGTATTAACCCCGTTCCTAAGGCGGGTACGTAAAAGTAAAAAGGAGGCACCGCAAAACAAAATATTATCGTAAATAATCTTCAATACCTGCAATTGTAGCGGGGCGGGGCTCTATTACTATTATTCTTAGCAAATGATTAAACTATATTGATGCGGAATCGCTGGCAGTCTGAGATTATTTTGTTTTATCGAACGAAAAACCTAATTTTATGTGATATTAATCCCACATATCGGCACTACGCTTTTCTACATAGCTGTCTTAAAATAATGCATTATTCGCAGATTTTACGCCTCATAAAACATGCCTTCGCTAAAGCTATGGCAGTTAATAAAAGAAATATAACTTCGCAATATGGTGGAACTTATTTCGTCAACGTTCCTTAGTTCTACTTTAACAAGTTCCAATGTCCTCTGTTTCTATTGATGTCAACCTGCCTTTGCTTATGCCGGGTGTTCATTTGTGTAGATAACAAGAGCCGTATGATGCGAGAGTATCAAGTACGGTTCCGTGAGCGGCTCGGGGTGAAACTCCTCTTGCCTACTCGACAATGGGACAGAACGAGTAAGATGGTGGGAGTTATTTCATCATCGTTCCTTATTTATTTTGAAGGGTAAAATGATCTGCCATAATTCTATGCACATTTTCCTTTAGTGCCTGCAAATCATTCAGCGTTAGTCCTGCAGTAGGTATTGGTTCCAGAAAGTCAATCCTGATGGGGTTTGGAGTAGCCCACAACTTTTTATTTACCGGAAGTATTTTACGGGTATTGAATATCACACCCGGCATAACAGGTTTCTGGGCTTTTATAGCAACAATGAATGCCCCGTCATGAAAGGGCAGCAATGGATCATTAGTATTATTTCTTGTACCCTCAGGGTATAGGCATAGATGAATCCCCATATCCAGTACTTCCTGCATTTTAATAAGGCTTTGTTGCCGGCTGGATCCTTTCTTTCTGTCCACTAATATAGCGGCAGTCTTAAATATTTTGCCAAATAACGGCACTTTAGCTATCTCAACTTTTAAAAGGGTTTTATTGGGTCCGGGAATCCAGGGTGAAGATATCGATCCATCAACAAACGAATTGTGATTAAGAACCACCACATATTGCTCTCCTTTTTTAAAATTCCGTGTACCGTTACGTTTTACAGGGCAAAATACTATTGGCATAAAAAAGCCCATCCATAACTTAAACACAACATGCAATTTCCTGGCTCTGCTGGGTTCGGGTAAAAGAGAAATGACACATACGGGAAGAAATACCACTAGCATGGTGGAAGTGAATAGGGTCATTGCGTACACAAGGTAAATACGGCGCAATATGCTTCTGACTATGTTCATCTGATACTATTATTTTCCGGGTCTGTTATTTTGTCCACGCCTGTAGGCTCAAAAACTTTTATCCTAAATCAAACTTCAAAATTGTCACTCTGGTTGCATTGAAGGCAGATTTACCGGCAAGCAACTTTATTAAAAATCATACATTATTCCAAAAAATACTCATGCAAGAATATTGCTCAGCTTCTTCATATTTTCAATTAAGGGGAAAGAAATGCAGTAATATATTAACTCACTATTCTTACTTCTAAATAGATGCTGATTATTCCTAAGGTAAAGATAGCATGTATCTACTTGCAATTTTATGACGATGGTCATATACACCGAAAATCCCTGACCTTTTCCGAATTTATTTTTTGAAATAATTTCGTTCTATACCAAATTATCACCCCTGATTGAAGCATCCTGAAAAAAAATCCGGTCAAGACCGCACGTATTGTTTATCGCCATTATTGCTTTAATCAATGGTTGCCGGTTGTATCATGGTGATAAAATATATTATCCATTACCTTTCCCTGATCCTTATCCATCACAAATAACCAGCAGAACACAAAGGAATTAATTTATATTTGGTCTGAATCAAATCAGCGCTGAATTATGTTGTTAGGTTTTGATATCGGAGGCACCAAATGTGCGGTAATTCTTGGGCAAAAAGAAACCGGAAATACTATAGGCATTGTCGAAAAAGCAATCATACCCACCGCTGGCCCTGCCCTCAATCAAGTAAATACCCTCATTAGTCATGCACACCAATTGCTGAACAACAATTCAGTTCGTCCTGATCAGTTAACTGGAATCGGAATATCGTGCGGAGGGCCACTGGATAGTGCAAGGGGCATCATACTTTCTCCTCCCAACCTGCCGGGCTGGAACAATATACCCATTGTTGATTTGCTGGAGCAGGCATTTGGCATAAGGCCTGTTTTGCAGAATGATGCCAATGCATGCGCTGTTGCCGAGTGGCAGTATGGCGCTGGCAGGGGCTTTACCAATATGATCTTCCTGACTTTTGGCACCGGCATTGGAGCAGGGCTCATTTTTAATAACCAGCTCTATTCAGGCACATCAGACTCAGCAGGAGAGGTTGGCCATATTCGTTTGGCCCAAACCGGGCCCATTGGCTTTGGCAAGGCAGGCTCTTTCGAAGGGTTCTGTAGCGGCGGTGGCATTGCCCGTCTTGCCCGATCCAGGGCAATGGCGCTGATAGAAGCCGGTATCCCACCCTCGTTTTGCCTTAACGCTGAAGGCCTGTCCTCGATCACGGCCCAATCAGTAACGGCTGCTGCTTACAATGGCGACCCTATAGCCATTGATATATACAAAAACTGCGGGCACTACCTCGGCATGGGCCTTTCAGTATTAATTGATATCCTTAACCCTGAGCTGATCGTTATTGGCGGCATCTTCTGCCATGCCCGTTCTCTGCTTGAACCAGCTATGAACGAAGTTTTAAACAATGAAGCCCTACCTGTTGCCCGCAACGTTTGCCGGATCTTACCCGCAGCCCTGGGCGCACAGATTGGCGATTATGCAGCCCTTTCGCTGGCTGGTATGAGATACCAAAACAGCCTTTAACCATTTAAAATTTGTGTCTCTTTACCCTTTACTTATAATAAATATTTTCTGTGAACTAAATTCAATTTATATAGCTTTATAGCCATTGATTTACTGCTCATGGAAAAAAACCAACAGGACAAAATAAAACCCCAGCTCAAAACCTTCGACCTCACCATGATCGTCGCAGGGTTGGTTATCGGCATGGGTATCTTCCGTGTGCCTGCCGAGGTAGCGCTTAAAGCAGGCATACCTCTGATATTTTTCCTGGCATGGATCACCGGGGCCATTGTAAGTTTTATAGGCGCACTCACTTTTGCCGAGATCGGTTCGCGCTACCCCGTTGCTGGTGGCTTTTACAAGATATTTTCCCATTGTTACCACCCTTGCTTTGCCTTCATGGTCAATTGGATCATTGTCATAAGCAATGCAGGCGCCACAGCAGGTGTGGCCATTATGGGCGCCGAATATATAGCCCCTGTGTTGTTGCCCGGTATGGCCCACGGCACGGCTATACCCCTCATAACAGTAACGTCGACCATTATACTGTACATCATCAACATGATTGGCATTCGGGTGAGTGCCAAATTCCTGAACGGATTAATGCTCATCAAGCTCGGCATGCTGGTACTGCTTATCAGTGCGGTCTTCTTTGTCAGGGGTGATCATGCGCAGGAAGTAGCTATTGTTCAGCAACACTCCACATCCGAAATGTTCAAAGCGTTTGCCATGTGCTTTATTCCTGTATTTTTCGCTTACGGTGGCTACCAGCAAACCATGAATTTCGGCAATGATATACCCAATGCCAACAAAACCATGCCCCGGGCCATATTCTATGGCATTACCATTATCCTGCTCGTTTACCTTTTAGTCAACTACTCTTATTACAAGGTGTTAGGTTTTTCCGGCCTGGCACATTCCACTACCCTGGCATCCGATATCATGGGACTTATGTTTGGCAGTATTGCTTTCAAGGTAGTTTCTGTAGTTATGTTCCTATCAGTTATGGCCTATGTCAATGTTTCTCTCATGAGCAATCCCCGTATCTATTTCGCCATGGCCGAAGACAATATCCTTCCCCCGATATTTAAACGGTTCAACCACAAGACCCAGGTGCAGGAGTTCTCACTTACCATTTTCTGTTCCTTCATTCTCATCACCTTATTCTTTATTTCCTCCTTCCAGAAAATCCTGGAGCATGTTATGTTTTTCGACAGTATAAGCCTGATAACTGCCGCTGCCGCAATATTTATACTACGATACCGCGCCCAAAAAGATGGTGAGCCAAAGAACATCTTCAAGATCAAAGGATACCCTGTGCTTCCTGCCATATTTATCCTTGTATACCTTGCTGTCAATATCAGTGTGTTTTATGCCAATCCCCAGGCTGCGATTTCCGGTTTCATCCTCTTTATACTTGGATTCCCGCTCTATTATCTGGTAAAATACGCATTGAGTAAGAAAACGAATCAAACAACATAACCGGTATTATTCTATGATTCCCCGAATGGAAATTTTGCCCAAAAAGAAGCTGGTTGGTAAAAAGCTCTTCATGAGCTATGCCGCAGACCGCACTTTCGAGTTATGGAGCAGCTTTATGCCACTCAGAAAAACCATAGCAAATACTATCGGCACAGACTTATACTCCATGCAGATATATGATGCGACATTCAATTTCCGGCAGTTTAACCTCAACCATATTTTCGAAAAGTGGGCTGGCGTAGAAGTTACCGATTTTTCAGCTATCCCCGATATCATGCTCCCTCATACTTTGATAGGAGGTTTATATGCTGTATTCATTCATAAAGGACTGCCATCCGATGGGCCTGCTACATTTAGTTACATATTCAATACATGGCTACCCCGCTCCGGCTACGAAATCGACCATCGCGAGCATTTCGAGATCTTAGGGCGCAAATACAAAAACAACGACCCCGCTTCTGAGGAGGAGATCTGGATACCGGTTAAAATATTGGGCACCTGATACCGCCTCCTACCCGCAATCTTTTCCCTGATACTGCACCATAATTTATTTAAGTTTGCACCGCTACAATAAGAATCTATGATCGATTACGCGAATCTAAAATCCCAATACCTGCTCAATCCGGGCATAACTTATCTTAACTTCGGCTCCTTTGGCGCATGCCCCAAACCGGTATTTGCCGACTACCAACAGTGGCAGTTATTGCTGGAGTCTGAGCCTGTACAGTTTATCGCATTCGATGGGGCTGGTTACCTGAAAACTTCCCGCGAAGCATTGGCAACCTACATTAATTGCGATGCCGACGACCTCGTTTATATCACCAACCCAACTTACGCCATCAATATCATTGCCAAAAGCCTGACACTGGAAGAAGGCGATGAAATATTATCTACCAATATTGAGTATGGCGCCCTCGATCGCACCTGGAATTATTATTGCCGCAAGAGTAAGGCCAAATACATTCGCCAGCCTATTGAGATACCCGTAATTTCAAAAGAAGCAATAATTGAGCAATTCTGGAAAGGCTATAGCAGCAAAACCAAAGCAATATTTATTTCCCAGATCACAAGCAGCACTGCCCTAAGGTTACCAGTAAAAGAGATTTGCGAAATGGCCAAAGAAAGAGGGCTACTGACCATCGTAGATGGCGCCCATGTACCCGGCCATATACCACTCGACCTGTCCGACCTTAAAGCCGATATATATACCGGGGCTTGCCATAAATGGATGATGGCGCCCAAGGGCTGTTCTTTCCTATATATAAAGAAAGAATTCCAACCCCTCTTCGATCCTCTGGCTGTAAGCTGGGGCTACGAGAGCGCTGCACCATCACACTCTCAGTTTCTGGATTACCACCAGATGCAGGGAACACGCGATTTCTCAGCCTTCCTCACCATACCCAAAGCACTACAATTCATGCACGACAACAACTGGCCTGCGGTAGCCGACCGTTGCCGGGAAATGGTCAGGGCAAATTACAAACGTTTTTGCGACCTGGTGGGCACAGCACCTATCTGCCCTGTAAGCGATGATTTCCTTGGCCAGATGTGTAGCATACCAATGCCTGCCACACAACCTGAACTACTGCAACGCCACCTGTTTACTCATTACAAGATCGAGGTGCCCGTAATGCGCCAGGAGAGCAGCGTTTACCTCCGGTTTTCGATCAATGCATTCAACACCCAGGCCGATCTGGATATCCTGTATAATGCGCTTAAGGAAATTATGGCAGACACAAATTTCATGGACTTAAAAAACAATTAATACGCCCGGCATTTTTACTGTTTTACTTGATCACTTCAGTATATGGATCTTTCAGGTTTCTTTCCTTCCGATGTGCACTATTTCTTTACCAAAGAGAAACAGGACTGGAGTGTGCTCTCTGAAAATGAAATGGCGCTGGCAGAAAAATATGGCACAAAAAGAAAAGCCGATTTTGTTACCGGTCGCTATTGTCTTCGTCAGTGCACAGGCATACTGGGCTACAATGGAGATATACTGATTGGCGAAAGAGGTATGCCTGTGCTGCCACCTCACATTGCAGCTTCAGTCAGCCATTCCCGCAGCCTGTGTGGTGCAGTTGCCGGCCCCAAAAACAGTTATTTATCCCTTGGCATAGATATAGAAACTGCGGGCCGTGTAAACAAAGATCTGTGGCATTTGCTGTTTACCGCCAGCGAACAGGAATACCTTGATTCTCTCTCTCCCGAAGAACAACAATTACAGTCTACTGTTTTCTTTTCGCTTAAAGAAGCCTACTATAAATGCCAATACCCCCTTACCGGCACTTACCTCGATTTCACAGAAGTAGCAGTAATAGTCAAGAACCAAAACCTGTTTGTACAACTGCTGAAGGATATCCCCGGCCCGTTTATCAAAGGAGGTCTGACAGAAGGTAAAATGACAACTTATGGTACTCAGGTAATTACTTTCTGCGCTTTGCAGAATTTTGCTTAGTGCTCCGCCTTGTTGAAATTATAATTGATTCCCCTTTCGGCTACAAAAGCCCTTATATCCTGGCTGTACCATGCTGCCTCATCATGCTCTTCATAAAAGAATACAACTACGTCAAACTCACCTCCGTTATAAAAACTTATAGCCTCTACTTTATCCCGGCAATTAATGAAGTTATCCGTAAACTGCCGCTTTTCCTGCTCATCGAATGGCGATACCGAAACACTTTCAATTACATAAACCTTCCCGTTCTGTGCCCTGAAATCCGTATCAACCAGATCTTCAAAGTCTTCGGCCACATCATTGGCTTTGGTTAGGGTAAAGGCTGTATTGCTCATATTGCGCTGCTATTATAGTTCCTGGTTTGGGGCTGCAATATACTCGTATTCTACTGCTCTCTATCATGGCCAGGACATAAAACGGATACTTTTAGCTATTAGATTTATGTCCTTTACAATCAAAATATACTTCCTTCCTGTTTTAATTCAATTCGTTATTTATCACTTGTTACGATATAGGTTCTACCCGCCCACTCCCCCTTTGGTTCACAAAGATTTCCTAAAGTCAGGGGCTGGTTGCAACATATTTCTTTACTTTACCCTGTGAAATATATTGTTTCAGTCCTCCTGGTCCTTGTTGCCTTTGGCAGTACAAGCTCATTTGCCCAAAACGAACAATGGGATACCTACATGGTAAAAATGGGCAACATGCCTGCTTCCGTATTGGTCGATATGGCATTAATTGAATCCGCTCCCGACAAAAAGTTCCCTAACCTGGTTATTACCGGACCAAAAACAACCAATTGTAATACCCATGGCATACCCGACAAAGAAGAGATCAATACGCTTGAGGAAATCCTCAATGCTACCGGCAACTTCCTGACCGGTGTTACCCCCAAAGTACTTGTCGGCACGGTTACCCGCAACTGCCAGCGGCTCAATTATTACTATGTAAAAGACACTGCTGGCATACGCAATGCACTCAACCGGATGTATACCCGCAGCTACAAAAACTATTCCTGGGTAATCAGTATCAAGTCCGACCCAGAATGGACCTCCTACCGCACTTTTCTTTATCCCGATGAAGACACACGCACCTGGATGGAAAACGATAAGATCATTGCCCGAATGCTGCAACAAGGCGATAGCCTTACCCAGCAAAGAGACATCAACTTTGAGATCTACTTCCGCTCCGACACCGACCGGGAAGCCTTTACCACATTTGCTAAAAGCAAAGGCTATACCACAATACCTGGCAATGCCCCTGAAACACCCAATGCCCCATTTAAACTTGCCGTAAGAACATTCAATTTCATAAAAATGGACATCATCAATCCCATGTCCAAAGAACTGAAAATAGAAGCCCGCAAGCACCATGGCATATACAACCAGTGGCAGGCAGTTGTGGCTAAAACAGAACGGATAGGGAATTGATCTCTTATAGCCTATCACTAACAGGCACTCCGCTTTTCACAACATGCAGTATTTATCTCCTGAACCTTTTGGTAACCCGTACCTATTCCCCGTCATGCTTGCAAACCCGGTGCCATTCATAGTCACATGGTTTGCACCGGTGGTAAATGGCCCCGGATTCGTCTATTTCCGCACCTCACCCTTCTCAATTGGAAATTGGAAATTTAAAGGGGTACAACTAACCCTATTCTTATCCTGACAAAATCATAAAGCAGCTTTTGAGAAATATCAACATTGACATTATTGCGCTTATATCAGATTGCAGTCAATCTAAGAAACCGATATAGATCTCCAATATTACCTTCCTGGCCGTCACGGATGCATTGGCAACCTGAATGCCGGATAATATTGCCGGGTAATCTGCTCATACATTATAGCTGAGTCATTCAGTCCCATTGCATTAAAAGCAAGGGCGATACTGCCCAGCGGAATTTTGTTTCCGGGATTAAACTGCAATGACTTTCTATAGTAGACAATAGAGGAGTCATATTGGTTAAGGTTAAAATAACAACCGGCAATATTCCCGAATTCAGAAACGTTGTCGGGTTTTAAGACCAGCGCCCGCTTAAAGCACAATGCAGCCTTGGCAAATTCCTTATTGGCAAAATAAAAAGCTGCCAGGCTGTTCATCGCATTAACATTGTCAGGGTTCAGCTTTAGTGCAATTACAGCTTCAGCTCTTGCAGAATCATATTTGGCTCTTAAGGTGTAAGCATAACTGAGCTGAGCATGTGCGTTCACATCTTCGGGGTAAGCGCCGGCTGAAGTGCGCAGGTAGCCTGTAGCTTCGTCTATGATCTGTTTCCTGGTCGGTTCGTCCCGCTCATTATCAAGCCTGGTCGTGATGAGGGCGTTGCCCACGTTGTAACAAAGCCAGCCGTTGCCGGGCGCTTTTTCTACATCTTTGCTGCTTAGCTGGTAATCATCCTTCCAGTCTTTATTCCTGGCAAATGTAAGATAACTGAATAAGAGCGCTATAGGTATCAGAATCCCTGCCAGTAAGGGCTGCCGCCACACAACAAAGCTTTCAGCGGGGGCTTGTTTCTCAACCAGCCATCTTTCCATGGCCAATGAAACCAACAAACAAAAACCTGCAGAAGGCAGAAACAAAAACCGTTCGGCAAACTGCGAGAAGACAAGGAAAGCAATATTTGAAAACAAAGCTATAGTGATGAGATAAAACAACAAACCGAACGCCCATGGGTCTTTGCTTTTTTTAAATAGCCGGTAAATGGCAATAACAGTAATGACCATATATACGGTAGTTGAAGTCAGTACCAGTATGTCGTCAAAACTTGTTATAGGTATGGTATTATAACTGTAGTCGCAAATAAGCGGATAAGGGACAAACAAAAGTTTCAGGTAAAGTCCGAGGCCAAGCAGGGCGGTTGCCACCCGTGAAGCCGCATCAGGTGCCGAAACTAAAGGATTGGATTTGAAAACAATTATAGCATTCCCTGCATCGGTCATTATCATTTGCCTTAGTAAAAAGAAGCTAGTTGTTGCCACTATCATTCCAGATAGTATCAGCCAACTGCGTTTTTTATTGTCATTGGCATAGAAGAAAAAAACAACAGGCATTAAAATGACAAACGAGACTACAGTCTCTTTCGATAAATAGGAGAGAAAGAGCAACAGCGTGCCGGCAATCAATTGTATGGGTTTACCTTTTTCAGCAAAACGTAAAAAAGCGTTCAGGGCCATAAAAGCAAACAAAAAGCAAAGTAGTTCGTCCCTGCTCTTAATATTGGCCACAACTTCTGTATGAATGGGGTGCACCGCAAAAAGAAGTGCTGCCAGAAATGCAACCCTGTTATTCCTGAACAGCCTGGATAAAAAAAGATATAAAGTAACAACGCATGCTGCAAAAAACAGAATATTAAATAAATGTCCGGAAACAGGGGTTTTGCCCCAGAATTGGTGTTCAATGGCAAAAGTTACCAAAGACAATGGACGGTAATTATCATTGGCTATTGTGCCGTATCCTTTAAGCCGGGTAGTAGTAAGTAACTCGGGTATGGCATTAATACCCCTGGCAACAAATTTATTGTAGGTAATTACTTCTCCATCATCAATAGCATATCCATTCTGCAAAGTATTCACATACAAAAGCAGGGAAATAAAGGCAAGGATAACCGGGTATTTTACATTGGCAGTAAACATTATTTTCTAAACAGATTTTAGTTATCGGGGTTATTTTAAAGTGCAAATGTAAAGCAGTGGAATAAAATCTGCATTCCCACCCCGGCCCATATTCAGAAAACGTCTGGTTTTTGTCCGGTTTTGATACCTCAATTCGTATCCGCTCAAAAAAACAGGGTAAATATTCAGATTGCGCTGAAAAATTGAGAATGAAGGATTTAATACCCGGAAAAACGGTGGATATAATCTTGGGCATAAACATTCACACAAATCGTTCACCGGGCATCAAAACTACTATCAATGCATGCAGATAGCCCATATCATCAACCAACTGGTGGAGAAAAGCAAGAAAAAGTTTTTAGCTAACGAAAGAATGTATAGCTTTGCAGCCCTTTAGGAGAGATGCTCGAGTGGCTGAAGAGGCACGCCTGGAAAGTGTGTGTACCTGTCAAAGGGTACCCAGGGTTCGAATCCCTGTTTCTCCGCAGAAAATTGAAACCCGCTCTAGTAGCGGGTTTTTTCGTTCGAAATGTCCCTTTCGCTTACAAGCGCTGTTATCCAGAAATGAAATATTTCTACATTTATGTAATTGTTCGTTATGGTCATTACTGAAAATATCATTAATGCGTATCTCCATTGTCCATATAAAGGCTATCTTAAATTGAATGCCCAGGAAGGCGAAGTAAACATTTTTCAGGAAAAATTTGATAATGATCATTTACGCCAAATTACTCGTTACCAAAATTATCTCATTGAACAAAATAAGTCAATAAATATTTTAGACGGAGTAACATATCTTGAAGATGCTATCAAACTATATGACTATGTTTTGAATTTCAATATTAAAATTGCTCATTTAGAGTATTGTTGTTCAGCAGTGCATCTTCGGATAGTTGTTGAAAATGGTATCAAAGTGTTTTCTCCGGTTTTAATTACGGCAGATAATAAAGTTACAACTAGACATAAAATATTGCTTGCTTATCAAGCATACATTCTTCAATTTTTGCCAATAAAATTAAGTAGCTATGGAGAAGTAGTTTATGGGCTGGAATTCCACTCACAAAGAATTAAACACGGAAAGAACGTAGCTAAGGTAGCAACATTACTAAATTCTATAAAAGAATTAAATAAAAATAGTGAGAAATTTTTTTCATTAAACAAACACTGCAATGTATGTGAGTACACTAAATCATGTAATGAGAAAGCAGTAAAAGCAGATCATTTGAGTCTAATCTCTACAATTAAGAAACAAGATATTGAGCAATTAAATTCAAAAGGTATTTTCACAGTTAATCAACTTTCCTATACTTTCAAACCACGACAGGCTCCTAAAAGAGTAAAAAATAAAGCTATAAAACATATTCAGGCTCTTAAAGCATTGGCGATCCGAAAACAAGTCGTATATGCCTATAACAAGAACTTTGAATTGGGTGACGCGCCAGTAAAATTGTATTTAGATATTGAAGGACGTATTGATAAAAATTCATACTTTTTAATTGGTATGATAATCGAAAAAGATAGCACCATTGTTAAAAAATCTTATTGGATTCCTTCCATGTGCGAAGAATCACAGATATTTTATACTTTCCTAAATGATATAGAACAGTATTGTGTAGGTGATTTTATTGTTTTTCATTATAGTAAATATGAAGTTACTTTTCTTGAATATTTATATAACACTTTACCCACACAAAAAGAAAAAATATTCATTAAAAGTATTATAAACAACTGTTTCGATGTTTTGCCTGTATATCTATATAAAATTTATTTGCCGGTATTTAGTAATGATTTGAAATCTGTTTCAAAATATCTGGGATTTTCCCCAACTTCTGAAATCGAATCTGGGCTTCGTGCGTTATTATGGAGAAGCAATTGGGAAGAAAATCCTACAGACAAATCG
>CAIUZK010000217.1 GCA_903903635.1 uncultured Bacteroidota bacterium | reverse complement strand
GGATGAATATCACTTTAGATATAACAGAAGACAAAAAATGGGGGTAATCTTTGATACCCTTATAAAAAGAATGGTCAAAAATGATCCAATACGCTTGTTATCAAAGGATTGATATTGCGACCTAAGTGCCTATACCTATAATAAAATATTCCTGCACGGTTTTTTATTGAAAATCAATGGATTAACTTCTTGCAATTGTGCATTTTGGTATTGGGTGTGCAAATTTGTTTGCAATGTTTGAACTGCATACTATTTTGAATGATAGGCGAGATAATAAGAACTTGTGTAAACATCATGGTATGAAAACGAAAATATTATCAGTTTTCGAACAATTAATTACTTGGCACATC
Organism: uncultured Bacteroidota bacterium; assembly: GCA_903903635.1. Taxonomy (GTDB): domain Bacteria; phylum Bacteroidota; class Bacteroidia; order Chitinophagales; family Chitinophagaceae; genus Nemorincola. The sequence goes on along the minus strand of CAIUZK010000217.1, from coordinate 40,078 downwards.
TGGCAGATAGCTTTTTTGTTATTTGTATGCTCCGGCATTAGTTATGCTCAAAACACGACTTTAAACCAATTGACAGGGAATGTATTAGCGGATACTGATATGAATATGGAAATGGGTATGCTCCCTAAGCAGGATTCCAATAGGTCAGAGATTGTCACGCCAGGTAGATTGTTCCCGGGACGGGCAGGCGATTCATCGGTTTCAAAATCTGAATTCGTTAATTCTGTTGCATGTTCTGGTTTTGTACTACGACTGACGAAATCATCCAATTTTACTACTATTGGAAAGCCAGATATTCACAATTTGAGGGTGTTTGGTATGAGCTATGAACATGGAATATACAGGCATGTAACTTTGGGCATCGGCTATTATGTATGGAAGCAATTCGCACCCTGGTATAACGATGTTTCCGTTTATAGTGAACCTCGGATAATATATGAAGGCCATGAGCGTGGCTTTATCCAAAAGCTTAACAACTATAAAATGTGTGATTTTTATGGCAAATACGCACTAAAGCTTGACCATCACCAGATTGATGCAGGTTTGGGAGTCTCCTATACATGGGGAACAAATACAGTGATCGATACAATTTATGTTTACCATTTGGATAATGTCATCATTTCACATCGTGAGCGGGCATCTTACGGAGGCGTATTTGCATTAATCGGTTATCACTACTGCTTTTTGCACGACCGGCTTTCAGTTGGTTATGAAATTAATTGCAGAGATTATTTCGGAATATATTCGCCTTTTTTACAAAATGGACTATCCATTAAGTTCAATTTTTAATACTGATTTCCTCAACTTAATATAGGGTCATTGCTGTCAGAAGTTATAGAGGGTGGGTATATTAATGCAACTGCACTGTCATGGCATTCGCGTTACAAACGCGAACAAGTGAGGCGGGGTTTGGGGGACTAATTTGCCTACAGTTTTTCAAATGCCGTCGCAGACGGAGTTTTATATGCACTTCCGGATGCCCTACGGAACATTGTATACAACCCGTTTTCAAAATGCTGACATTCAATAATTTGCAACAATGGGTTGTAATCACTTTGTTGCTGAATTTCTCAGCTTTATGAATCCTGAAGAACGGGTTCTTTTATGAACTAAATTCCTATTTCTTAGCATGATTCAAGCGGTCAGCGCGAATAGACGTGCAGCGATTGAACTAGCTTAATTCATTGAGCTCACTTTATTTTTTTATAATCAAAACAGCCTCAATTGCGGTTATATATTTTACAAGTAATGTTATTATCAGAGTTGTAATCCCAAGACCTAACATACCATTAAAATAAGGATCTTTATCTTTAAAGTACTTATAAGGCTTTTTACAAAGACAAAATATCCACCTACAGAAAGCGCCGACGAATGAAAAAATCGTTACCACAACTATTTCAAAAATTGTTTCCATAATATTTTTTTCATCGGTCATTGAAATATTAAGATAGTAATAATCTCCCACCCACCCCAAACTTAAATTCTCTGCTCCGCAAGCATACCAAGAACAGTTTACTTTCTTAGTACGAAACTAATATTTTATTCGTTTAGAATAATATGTTTCCAGGCTTATTATTCTCTATTCCAGAAATGCGCAATCACCCGAGAATAGTAAGGGATAGTAATCTAAAAGTGGTTTTATCAACCTCAAAATTTGGGGCATGAAAACCCAAAAGGAATGTTAATATATTTAAATACCCCCTTTTTACCCCCCTGCCGGATACATAACTTATTACTATTTTGTCGTTGTTTTATGGTCACTCACCATTTACTAATGAACACTCACCTTATGAAGTACGCTGTCATCGCATTTGTATTGCTTTTTTCTGCTCAATTTTGTTCGGGGCAGTCATATACCATCAAAGGTTCTGTAACTGATACACTCAACAGCGTTTCCCTATACCGGGCATCGATAGTGGTGATGCGGGCGGCAGACTCGGTTATTGAGACTTATACCCATACGGGGCCGGATGGTAAATTTGAAGCCAGGGTTCCTAAACAGGGTAAATATATATTAAGAATCACCTTTCCCAGTTTTGCCGACTACCTGGATGTATTGACTATTAAAAAAACCACTACCGACCTCGGCGATCTGCCCATGGTATCGAAGGAACATCTGCTGCAGGAATTTGTGCTTACCCAGCAGATATCGGCCATAAAAATAAAGGGCGATACGACAGAATACATGGCCGACAGTTTTAAGGTAAAGGAAGGAGCCACAGTGGAAGACCTGCTGAAGAAACTGCCGGGCATACAGGTGGATAAAAATGGTAAAATAACCGCCCAGGGTGAATCGGTGCAGAAAATACTTGTGGATGGGGAAGAGTTTTTCAGCGATGACCCCAAAGTGGTAACCCAGGGCCTGCAGGCTGATGCGGTGCAAAAGGTGCAGGTATACAACAAGAAAAGCGATCAGGCTGAATTTACAGGCATTGATGACGGACAGAAAACAAAAACCATCAATCTGCAACTGAAGGAGGATAAAAAGAAGGGTTACTTCGGCAAGATAGATGCGGGAGGCGGCACAGATGGCTATTTTCAGGATCAGGGCATGATCAATGCGTTTAAGGCTAAAAGGCAGTTCTCGGCATTCGGAATCATGTCGAACACCGATAAGATAGGGCTGGGCTGGGACGACAACAATAAATTTGGTACCGGTAATACGACTTTGATTTCGGACGATGGAAATATGTACTCTTTTTCCAGCAGTTCGAATGATGATTTCGGCGGAGGAAATCAGCAGTACAGCGGAGAAGGTTTCCCGCACACCTGGACCGGCGGAGCCCATTTTGCCGATAAATGGAACGGGGACAAGAATCACGTTACGATGAACTACCGCTATGCCATGCAGAACCTGGATATGGCAGGGAATACAACCACACAGAATGTTTTGCCTGACAATAAAGGATTTATATCGAGTCAGGATAAAACCCAGGCAAGTAAAGGAGAGCGCCATGGCTTCGACTTTATGTATGAATGGAAAATAGACAGCAATACTACCCTTAAGCTGACCACTGATGCCGGATACAAAAAGTCGAACATGTTTACCGACTATAGTACGCATACCTACAACCAGGACTCGGGATTGCTGAATTTCAACCACAGAACCATTACCAGCAATTCGAATGCCGATTATGTAAATGCCGACCTGCTGCTGAAGAAAAAATTTAAAAAGAAAGGCCGCACACTATCTGTTGATCTGAAAGAAAATTACAAAGACACAAAGAGCGATGGTATATTATTATCGAATACTGATCTGTATATTGATTCGCCCAAAGGGAGTTATATACAATCGTTTGTGAACCAGAAAAAAACGACGAATACCCATACGCTGGCATTTAATGCAAATGCTTCTTATACAGAGCCGCTTTCTAAAGTAGTATACCTGGAACTCAATTACGGAGTTACCGTTAATAACAGCCAGGCTACCAATAACTCGTACAACTATGATTCACTGAACCATAGATTCAAAGACAGTACCGACCTGGAATACAGCAGCAATTACAAGTTCAATATATTTACCAACAAGGGAGGGGCTAATCTGAAGTTTGTGTATAAGAAAGTAAATTTTTCTTTTGGCGGCGCTATTTCAGGATCAAACTACCTGCAGACTGATAAATATAATCACGATACTTCTTTCAGGTATAGCTATGTAAACCTTTTTCCGAGGGCCAGCCTGACATATAAGATCAGCAACCAGACCAGTTTTAGTTTTAACTATTACGGCAGTACCGAGCAGCCAACTATAAGCCAGTTGCAACCACTGAAACAGAACTCGGACCCGCTTAATATTACTGTGGGCAACACCTCGCTGAAACAGGAATTCAGCAACAGTTTTTCGATGAATTTTAATGACTACAAAGTGCTTACCAGCAGGTATATGTATGGCAGTTTATCATTCAACATGGTAACAGATGCCATAAGTACCAAGCAGATATCTATAATGGGCGCCAACAAAACACAATACATAAATGTGAACGGCAATTACTCTGGCTACGCCTACTTTGGCGGTGGACAAAAAATCAAGAAACTGGATCTTATGGTAGGGCTGCAATCCAACGTATCGGTGAACCATGTGAACAACATTGTTGTTACAGATACCGCATTGGCTCAAACAACTATACCCAACAACAGGACAAATTATAACTCGTATACCGTGGGGCCTTATTTCAATTATGATAAGGAGAAGAAATTCAATTTTACTTTTAATCCTGATGTTACCTATAACGAGAACACATCAACAATAAGCAAGTTCTCCTCCAGCTACTGGACTTATAATATAAACTTTGAAACAACAGTGCAACTGCCATGGAAATGTGAAATTGAGACCAGGGTAGATGTTATGCTCCGTGAAAAATCAGCAGCGTTTCCTACCAATAACAATGTAATAAAGTGGAATGCTACGGCAGGGAAAAAATTGCTGAAGAACAGCCAACTGGAAGTAAAACTATCAGTACTGGATATATTGAACCAGAACATAGGTTACAGCCGAACAGCCCAGGCAGGCATGATCGTTGAAAATAATTTCAACACGATACGCCGTCATGGCATGCTGCAGGTGGTATGGAACTTTACACACACACCGGCAGGCGCAAAGCCCTCGATAGAAGGGCCTACCATGAACTTTAGTGAATAACTCAAATAAACAGTATTGCCTTAAAATATTTATTACTTATGAAACGGATATTAATAACGCTGAGTTTTACACTATGTCTTGCAACAGCAGCCCACGGGCAGTTTACAACAGCAGGGAAAATAGAGTATGAACGCAAAGTGAACATATATGCCCAAATGGCCGAGATGGAGGAAAATGAATGGTTTGAAAAACTCAAGGCTCAGATTCCCAAATTCAGCAATACCTATTTCGATCTGATCTTTGACACAGCAAGAAGTATATATAAGCCGGGCAAGGAAGTAGAAGCCGGCGGAATGCTGAAAATGTTTGGTGGCGGGCCGGCCATGGAGAATGTTGTGTACACTGATTTCGCGGCGGGCAAGATAACCGCGGGCAAAAAAGTGTATGAGCAAAAATTCCTGGTTGAGGACACCATCAGGAAAATAGAATGGACAGAAAAAGAGGAGATCCGCACAATAGCTAATTTCAAATGCCATAAAGCAGTAGGGCGTATTTGCGACTCGGTATATGTTGTTGCTTTTTACACCGAAGATATTGTGGTAAGCGGCGGACCTGAAATGTTTGGGGGGCTGCCAGGTATGATCATGGAACTGGCCATACCCAGGCTGCATACTACATGGGTGGCCAGTAAAGTGGAAATAATACAGCCTAAAGAAACAGACTATGCTATACCCGACAAAGGCAAAAAAGTGAATGAGAAAGAACTCTATGAAACAATAAAAAGCAGCTTTAAAGACTGGGGAAAACTTGCACCGCGCAATATATGGTGGACCGTGTTGTGATCTTAATAATAGTATTATTCAGTTAATTTATTTTAGATCACAAGCAACCATTATTTCCGCAGGTGCATATAGATTAGTGTCGGGATATGAGAACCAGCGCAGCAATGAAAGCAGCAGTTATTTATTTTTTGCCCAAACCACATCATGAAATACATTTTCTCCCTGTTTTTTCTTTTCGGTTTCATCATAAACAGCTACGGACAAACCTATATTATAAAGGGGTCGGTAGCTGATACGCTGAACAATGTGCCACTGCAACGGGCATCGGTAATAGTGATGCGCACGAATGATTCGGGGATAGTTGCCAATACGAGATCGGATGCGGAAGGTAAATTTGAATTAAAAGTAGTGAAAGAAGGAAAGTACATTCTGCGCATCAGTTTTGTGAGTTTTGCAGATTATATGGATATAGTAAATGTGCACCAGCCCAAAACCGATATAGGTTCCATTCCAATGATTTCGAGGGAGCACCTGCTTACAGAGTTTGTTATTACCCAGCAGATAGGGGCTATAAAGATAAAGGGCGATACCACCGAGTATATGGCCGACAGCTTCAAAGTGAAAGAAGGTGCAAATGTTGAAGACCTGCTGCGCAGGCTGCCTGGCATACAGGTAGATAAAAACGGAAAAATAACCGCACAGGGCGAAACAGTGCAGAAAATACTGGTAGACGGCGAGGAGTTTTTCAGCGACGACCCCAAGGTGGTAACACAGGGGTTGCAGGCGGGAATAGTGAATAAGGTGCAGGTGTATGATAAGAAAAGCGACCAGGCACAGTTTACCGGTGTGGATGATGGTGAAAGAACCAAAACCATTAACCTGGAGATAAAGGAAAGTAAAAAGAAAGGCTATTTTGGAAAGTTAGATGCAGGGGGCGGCACCGACAATTTTTACCAAAACCAGGCCATGATCAATGCTTTCAAGGGAAAGCGGCAGGTGTCGGCTTTCGGCATTGCTTCGAATACAGACAAGGTTGGGCTGGACTGGACAGATAATGACAAATTTGGCGGCGGTGGCGGCATTACGGAAATAACAGATAACGGGTACTCGGTGACCATAGGTGGAACTCGTGATGAATTCGGAGGATGGAGCGGCACCTATAGCGGGCAGGGTTTGCCATCGGTATTAACCGGCGGACTGCATTTTACCGATAAATGGAATGAAGACAAAAACCACGTATCGGGAAGCTACCGGTATGCTTTACAGAATGTAAATGTGACCGGCGATAATATTGCCCAATATTCGATGGCAGGCGATACGTCGCGCATCAACACAGAGCACAAGACCCAGTCCAGCAAAACTGAGCGGCATGGGTTCAATGGATTCTATGAATGGAAAATAGATTCCAATTCCTCTATAAGATTCACAATAGATGGGGTGTTGAAAAACAACTATGCTGCATCAAATTACCATACCGAGACCTATAACATTGTAGCCCACCAGGATGGATTGAAAACCAGTAATGACCGTCTGTTATCGGGCAATACCAATGATCAGAAACTAAATTCGGATTTGCTGTACCGCAAGAAATTTGCAAAAAAAGGGAGGACTTTTTCTCTTGATATAAAGGAGAACTATAAAGACACGAAAGGTACAGGATTACTGTATTCTACAGTAGTAACTCCAGACACCAGTGGCAAATTGAAAACCAGTATTACCAACCAGAGAAAGACCGACAGCATTCAGACACTTGCATTTGCTGTTAAGGCTACCTATACCGAACCATTGTCGAAAAGAGTTTTCCTGGAGATAGATTATGGGCTTACGCTAAACAACAGCATGTCGAAGAAGTTCTCGTTTGATAAAGACACGGCAAACAATAAGTATGATATAAGGAATGACAGTTTCAGCAGCAACTATAAATATAATATTCTGTCGAACCAGGGGGGTATCAATTTCAGGTATGATTACAAGAAGATAAACTTTTCATTTGGTTCAGAAGTGTCGGGTACCAATTATCTGCAATCGGACCTGATGCAATCAGAGCTGTTGCATCGTGATTTTACAACCAGATATAACTACCTCAATTTATATCCCAGCGCCAATTTTACGTATAAGATAGGCAGGCAAACCAGCATAAATTTTTATTATAATGGCAGTACGAAGCAACCCAATATAAGCCAGATACAACCCCTGAACCAGAACACAGATCCTTTGAATGTTATGCTGGGCAACCCGGATCTGAAACAACAATTTACCAACAGGATAAGATTTAATTTCAGGGATTATAAAGTGCTTTCGCACCGCTACTTTTATGTTGGAGGATCGGCCTCTTCGGATATTGATGCCATAAGTACAGCGCAAACCACAAATGGCGCTTATAGCTCGACGAAGTACATTAATATCAACGGCAACTATTCGGCCAATTGGTGGGTAGGCTATAATTTTAAGATTAAAAAACCGGATATTGATGTACGACTTTCAATAGATGGCGGTCAGGGGCACAGCAGGAACATGGTCAATAATCTGATGAATACCAACAACAATAATAGTTATAGTTTTGGCACGGAATTCAGCAAGTATAAAGAGGATAAATACAATTTCGGAATAGAGCCCAAGATAACCTACAACCTGAACAGATCGACCATAAGCACGTATACCACCAACTATTGGGAATTCAATAACGACATTTATTTCGATGTAGAGCTGCCACATAATTTCAACGTAGGTTCGGTATTCAATGCCATGATAAGAGAAAAGACCGTTGCATTCCCTGCCAACAACGATGTAATAAAATGGAACGCTTATGTTTCGAAAAAAATGATGAAGAAAAAGCTGGAAGTGAAAGCAACGCTTTTTGATATTCTTAATCAGAATACCGGATTCAGCCGGTCGGCCAGTGCAAGCATAATTACACAGAGTAACTATAATACAGTTCGCCGGTATGCCATGCTAAGCCTGATATGGAATTTTACACATACACCAGGAGCTGCCGTAGCGGTTGATGAAAAGAAATAAGGACTGACCAAATAGTATTCATTTATGAACAGATACCTGCTTGCATTGTTAACATCGTTCTTCGCCATTTCCTGTGTGCATGGGCAATACACACTGGCTGGAAAAATTGAGTTCGAAAAGAAGATCAATGTGCATGCGGTTGCTAAAGACAACAGTGGCGACGGAGATGAGTCCTGGTATGAGCATATTAAATCGTCGGTACCTAAATTCAAGATCACTTACTTTGATCTGACTTTTGATACAGCAAGAAGTATTTATAAACCCGGACGAGAAGCCGAAAATACCAGCAAGGGCTTTTATTCGGGCGATGGGCCGGCAACCGACAACATAGTTTTTACCGATTTTATAAATGGAAAAGTGACAGCTCTGAAATATGTGTACGAACAAAAATTTCTGGTTCAGGACAGTATGCGGAAAATGGACTGGCTGGAAAAAGGAGAGATTCGCACCATAGCCAATTTTAAGTGCCATAAAGCAGTAGGCCGCATCTGTGATTCGGTTTATGTAGTGGCCTTTTATACCGAAGATATTGTGGCTCCCGGCGGACCTGAAATGTTCAGCGGGCTGCCAGGCATGATATTGGAACTGGCTATACCCAGGCTGCATACCACATGGGTGGCCACTAAAGTAGAAATAACATCACCTAAAGAAGAAGAGTTTAAAGTGCCGGAAAAAGGTAAGAAGGTAAATCAAAAAGAACTGTACGAAACCATACAAAGCAGTCTTAAAGATTGGGGTAAATGGGCTACCAGGAATGTTTGGTGGACTATACTATGAGGTGGGGAGTTATTAACCATACAATTCAACTTCCACATCTTTTTTGTCATATCCCATAGCCAGAATCCTCTCCTTTGCCTCGTCTACCATTTTTCTCCATCCGCATAGCATGAAGGTTGCTTGCGGGCAGCCTTTGCACAATGACTCATAAATGGGGTGAACATAGCCTTTATGGCCCTCCCACTGCTCTCTTGATAAAGTGGGAATATAACTGAACCCCGGCATGTTTTTTTCCAACTCCCTCATTTCATCGGCATAGAGCAAATCGGCCTGGGTGCGGGTTCCGTAGATGAGGTATATTTTTTGGAAAGGTATTTTATTGTGATGGATGTATTTTACCATGCTCCTGAATGGAGCAATGCCGGTACCGGTGCAAATCAGGAATAGTTCCTTATCGAGATTTTTTGGAACTACAAAAACCCCTTGCGGACCGCGTAAGGTAAACAGGCTGCCTTCTTTTATTTCTTCAAAGATATATTTAGAGGCTTTACCCCCCTCTACATGCACGATGAGTAATTCAATCATATTGCCGCCATCGGGCATACTGGCAATGCTGTAGCTTCTCCAGCGTTTGTTGCGCCGCTCATCAATTGGCAGGTCGAGTGTAACAAACTGGCCGGGAACGAAGTTGAAATGAGGGGTATCAGGCAGCTCCACCCAATACCTTTTAGTATTGTGCGTTACTTGTTCTACGCGTTTTACAACGCCTGTTTGCCATTGCTGTACCATCCTTTTGGGCCAAAGTTAAGAATTTTTCAAAGCATCCGGGGGTTATCGGAAATTTGCATTATAACCAAACCGTATTTAACTAGCCATCACTATGCCAGGCGGTTTCTAAACTTCATACACGGTTCCCTCGATACTCACGAGCGAATTAGGGAAAATTGCACTGGCTTCCTCCCTGAAGGCATCCAGTTCCTTATATTTTGAGGAGAAGTGGCCCAGCAGTAATTGTTTTGCCCCGGCCATTTTAGCTACTTCAGCCGCCTGGGTGGCAGTGCTATGGTAACGTGCCACTGCTTTAGCTTTATCAGCTTCCAGGTAGGTGCATTCATGGTAAATGGTATCTACACCCTTCACTATGTGCAAAAAACTATCTGTAAATAAGGTGTCGGCGCAGTAGGCATATCGCTTTATGGCTGGTCCTTCTTCTGTAACCCATTCATTTTTTACCAGAAAGCCATCTTTGCGTTCATAATCCTCGCCCTGTTTCAGGTAATCGTAAAAAGCGGCGGGTATCTCATATTCATTGCACTTTGCAGGTACTATCTTTCTACCCTTGGTTTTACGCTCAATAAGGAAACCATGGCATTTGATGCGGTGCTCGACCGGAAAACAGGTTATACTGAATGTTGGCGTATCGGCTATTACCCTGCTATCATCTGGCAGGGGGTGAAAATAGAATGGGTAGCATAAAACTGTATCGGCTACTTCCAGTATAGCATCTATTATTGGTTTAAGCTCTGCGGGTGCATGCAGGTGCAGGGGGGCAGTGCGGCCTAGCAGGCTCATACTGTTGAGTAGTCCGGGCAAGCCGAAATAGTGATCGCCGTGCAAATGGCTGATGAGGATATGATGGACTGTGCGCCACTTAAGTCCATAACGCTGCATCTGGATCTGGGTGCCTTCACCACAATCAATTAAAATTACATCGCCGTATACCGAAACCGCCTGCGCCGTAGGATGCCTGCCAAAAGCAGGAAGCGCTGAGTTATTACCTAAAATTGTTACTTTCATTTAGATTGTCTGAATCAGAATTTTCAGAATTTTTGAATTTTCAGGATTGTGATGTTTAAAAAAAGGAGACTATTATCTCTTCCGTGATTTTTGTTTGCAAATTACTTTTATCTTTTTAATGCATTATAGTTTGGATTAAATATCAATTTGTGTTGAAGACTTGTAGCACCGAAATTTATTAGCAAACCTAAAGGAAATTTATATGCAACAACATAATTCTTAGCCTGAGCCAGGTGAACGTCTTCCAGATTTATTATTGCTTTCAGTTCTACTACAACCTTTTGTTCTACTATAAAATCATCCCTTCTGGTTCCTACGTTTTCACTTTCATAGTAAATTGTTTGTTCAATTTCCCTTCCAAAATTCAGCCTTTCCCGGGTCATTTCAATAGCAAGACATCTCTGATAAATTACTTCCTGAAAGCCATTGCCCAGAATGCTATGAACTTTCATGGCGCACCCGATTACTTTATAGGTAAGATCATCTTTTATCATACAACATCAAAATTTGTACAATAGTTTTAACTCAATTCAGATAATTTTTTAATTCTGCAAATTCTGATTCAGACAGTTATTCTTCCCCTAATAATTCCCTTTCCAGTATTTCCATACTTACTATATCAATCGCTTCTATTATGGTAGGTGCAATATTCAGTAGCAAATCTGATTCATCTTTTTTAAGTATTGCCAGTACTTTTTCTTTTATACCTGTAAAAACCAGGGATTGCTCCCGGCCATAGCTGTCTTCGTGCATGGCTATTAGGTCGGGCAGCACATTTTCGTCTATTTCAAGGCATTGCTGAAAATCGATTATAAAGTTTTTACTGCCGCTTTGCCTCATTTCCTCCATCTTCAGTACCAGTTCGCCTGTCATTTTAGCACTTATTTCTGTTTCCAGCGGCATAATGGTGGTAAAACTATCTTTGGTATCAATTTTGAAATCCATAATCAGGAGTGTTTATCAATATTAAATTTTTTTGAGCCGGTTTTAAAAATACTAAATCCGGCCAATACTTTTCAATTGCTCTGTTATTAGTTATAAGCAGGAATAAAGCAAAGATAAAAGGATGATGGTTCAATAATTAATGACAATAGATTAATACGATGAAAAATGTTAACTTTATTATTTAAAAACAGGAATTTCATGGATTCTAATTTCTCGCCTAAAGTAAAAGAAATCATCTCCTACAGCCGTGAGGAAGCGTTGAGGCTGGGCAATGATTTTATTGGCACAGAGCATTTATTGCTGGGCCTCATTCGTGAGGGCGATGGTATGGCATTGAAGGTACTTCAAACCATGCAGGTCGACCTTTTCCAGCTTCGGAAAGAGCTGGAAGTGGCTATAAAGGATAAAAACAACAAGCCTCTTGCCAATATCAACAGCCTGCCGCTTACCAAGCAAGCTGAAAAAGTGATACGTATAACCGTTCTGGAAGCCAAAGCCTTAAAAAGCCCTACTGTCGAAACCGAACATCTGATGCTCTCTATTCTTAAAAATAAAGAGAATGTGGCTACCCAGATCCTTAATCATTACGAAATTGATTATGAACGGTTTAAAAACGAACTGAGTATACTTCAGGGAGGCGGCCCTGCGGCTGATTATAACGATCCGGGATCGGAAGAATTTGAGGAAGATGACGAAAGGCGTCAGTTTCAGCAGCCCCGTAAGCCGGCAGCAGGAGCCACAAAATCAAAAACACCCGTACTCGACAATTTTGGCCGCGACATTACCCGGTTTGCCGAACTAGGCAGCCTTGACCCGATAGTGGGCCGTGACGAAGAAATAGAGCGTGTATCCCAGATACTTTCAAGACGTAAAAAGAACAATCCGATACTGATAGGTGAGCCGGGTGTGGGTAAAACCGCTATCGTAGAAGGCCTTGCCCTCCGCATTGTTCAGCGTAAGGTTTCCCGTGTGCTTTTCGACAAAAGGGTTATCAGTTTAGACCTGGCTGCCCTGGTGGCCGGCACAAAATACCGTGGCCAGTTTGAAGAGCGTATGAAAGCCATAATGAATGAACTGGAGAAAAACCGCGATGTTATCCTGTTCATTGATGAGATTCATACTATTGTCGGCGCCGGTGGGGCTTCAGGTTCACTCGATGCTTCCAATATATTCAAACCAGCACTTGCCCGTGGCGACCTGCAATGCATTGGCGCATCTACGCTCGATGAGTACCGCCAGTATATAGAAAAAGACGGGGCATTGGACCGCAGATTCCAGAAGGTATTGATAGAGCCACCAAGTATTGAAGAAACCATAACGATACTCAACAATATCCGTTCGAAATACGAAGAGTTTCATAATGTGGCTTATGATGCAGAGGCTATTGACGCCTGTGTGAAACTCAGCGACCGATACATGACCGACAGGTTGCTGCCAGACAAGGCTATAGATGTAATGGACGAAGCCGGAGCCCGTGTGCACCTTAAAAATATTAATGTGCCGCAAGCCATCCTCGACCTTGAAAAGCAAATAGAAGAAATAAAGCAGGAAAAAAACAAGGTGGTTAAAAGCCAGCGTTTTGAAGAGGCTGCCGCGTTGCGCGACCGTGAGAAACGCCTGGGTGAAGAACTGGACAAGGCAAAAGCAGAATGGGAAGAAGAAGCCAAGCATAAGCGCTACCCGATAAATGAAGAGTCGATAGCGGAAGTGGTAAGCATGATGACCGGCATACCTGTAATGCGCATGGTGGAAGCAGAAAGCGCAAAATTGCGCCGTATGGACGATGACCTTCGCGCCAATGTGGTAGGACAGGATGAGGCTATTGAAAAAATAGTAAAAGCCATACAGAGAAACCGTGTGGGACTTAAAGACCCCCGCAAGCCAATTGGTTCATTTATATTCCTGGGACCAACCGGTGTAGGTAAAACCGAACTTGCCCGCGCACTTGCCCGCTATATGTTTGACAGTGATGATGCGCTTATCCGTATGGATATGAGTGAGTACATGGAAAAATTCTCACTGAGCCGGCTTATTGGCGCCCCTCCGGGATATGTGGGTTATGAAGAAGGTGGACAACTTACTGAAAAAGTAAGGCGTAAACCATATTCGGTAGTTCTGCTTGATGAAATTGAAAAGGCACATCCGGATATATTCAACATCCTGTTGCAGGTACTTGATGACGGACAGCTTACTGATGGATTGGGTCGTAAGGTAGACTTCAAGAATACGCTGATCATTATGACCTCTAACATCGGAGCACGCCAGTTAAAGGACTTTGGAGCAGGCGTAGGTTTTACTACAACCGCAAAGGCAGTGAGCCAGGAAGATTCAAACCGTGGCGTAATAGAGAAAGCGCTTAAGCGAACCTTCTCGCCTGAGTTCCTTAACCGCATAGATGATGTGGTTATCTTCAACTCGCTTGAGGAAAAGCATATTGCCATGATCATCGACATCATTATGAAAGATGTGATGAAGCGCCTCAACAACCTTGGTTTTGTAATGACACTTTCGGAATCGGCCAAGAAACACATTGCTGAGAAAGGATATGACCAGCAATTTGGCGCAAGGCCATTGCATCGTGCCATACAGAAATACCTTGAAGATCCGCTGGCAGAGGAAATTCTCAACCATCGTATTAAAGCAGGCGATACAGTTACTGCAGATTATACAGAAGCAGATGGTAAAATAGTCTTTAAGATAGACCATCCGACTACGATAACTGAAGAACCCAGCGTTAGCTAATTACCAATAATATTCAAATAAAAACGGCTCCAGATTCTGGAGCCGTTTTTATTTGAATATTATACCGTTGCCGATGATGCTATGTTTTGTATAGCCAATGCGCGGCAATTTCCGGAAAGATTGAAAATAAAACTGTAATTTTCGGTTACAAAATTTGCTGCCTGCCCTTAATTACAATTGTTTAAGGTATGGAACCGATAGAAATTAAGCATCGCAATCATTTCACCAACTTATACCTGATAGCCATTGCCGATGGCCGGTGTGACGATGCCGAAATTAATTTCCTTTACGAGCTGGGTTCCCATAAGGGATTATCAAAAGAACAGATTGACAGCATTATAGGCAATCCGCATAAAGCCCGTTTTATAAAGCCTGATACACTTATTGAAGCCATAGAGCAACTCTACGACATGGGCCAGATGGTTTGTGCCGATGGTACAATACATCCTTATGAGGTGGACCTTTGCAAGTCGTTCTCAAGAAAGTTTGACATAAAGGATGACCTGATAGATGAAATAGTAGAACATCTTATTGATGAGGTTAACAGCCGCATAAAACCGTTGCGCAACACAGAGTCGGAACTTATAATCAACAAGATCCTTTCGATAATAGAACAGAAAAAACATCTTAGCCCGTTAGAAATAGATGTTAACAACCGTATTTTTCTTCCGGGATATAATAATGTTGAAGTAAAACTGACTCCATTGCCCAAATCAGTTTATTTCCTTTTTCTTAAGTATCTGAATGATGGAATTTACCTGAAGAGACTAAGTGATTATAAGGCAGACCTGTACAAAATATATTGCCGGATTACCAGCAAATCGGAGCAGAGGGACATTGAAGAATCTATTAACCATATCATTGATACACGTACCAATTCTATTCATGAAAACCTTTCCCGCATTAATCAGACATTTTTGTCGGCTATTGAGCATAAAGCTCATGCAGCAAGTTATTGTATAAAAGGGAATAAGGGGGAGCCCTACAAAATTGCACTTCCTAACCACCTTGTGCGATATAATACCTGATATTTCCACCTTGCAGGTATTTACAACAAGGTTGCAGAGATTTGACTTACTCCTATGTGTGTTGCTATTTTTGTTTTGATAGTTTTTATTACAAACAGAAATTTAAAATCATAAAAATGAAAACAGCACACAAAGTTATTTATTGGCTGCCTCGTATTATTTGTATTGCGGCTATTCTATTCATCAGCATGTTCGCTGCAGATGCATTCCAACCCGGACTTACCATATGGCAGCAGCTTGGCCATTTCTTTATGCATCTTATTCCCTCCTTTATTTTGCTGGGTATTTTGCTGGTAGCCTGGAAATGGGAAATGGTTGGTGGCATAATTTTTATACTGATTGGCCTTGGATTTACCCCTGCAATTTATTCGCACAACTACCACATGAATCATTCTGTATTGATCAGCCTGGGGATTATTGCTACTATCACCCTTCCATTTGTTCTTGTAGGTACACTTTTCCTGTTAAGCAACTGGCAGAGGAAGAGGCGAATTTCGATTTCGTAATGAATAGTTGATAGCCCATCATAATGCCCTGATTTTTTTTGAACTAGAAATTCCTTTGCAGTCTGAATATTCAATGATTATCAACGTAGCGCCGGGAAATAATACAGACAACTTTTCCTTTTTTGGGCGGCTTGCTGAGTATACATTCAATCATCTTTTTAAAACCATTCTGAAAAATGCAAACGCTGGCAAATAGTGCTCATTTCAATAAGTCAACCCCAATATTGGCCGACAGGATAAAATTCATAATTCTGGCTGCAAAAGACGTGATGCTGCATTTCGTGGCCAAAAAGTATAATACTTTTATCAGTGCCTTCAGACTTATTTCGCCACGGTTTCTTGATTATACAAGCCGTATCAGGGCAAGAAGAGCCTATTACCTGGCTAACGATAAGGTGCCGGCTTACCGGGATTTTATTGCCGGCAGCAGCATTAAAAAATGGAGTGACATACCCTGCACAGATAAAGACAACTATATAAGGAAATACTCCACTGCTCAAAGGTGTCTGAACGGCAGTATACCGCAGACTGGCGTTGCAATAGATGAATCTTCGGGAAGCACAGGCACGCCTTACAATTGGGTACGAAGCCATCGCGAACGGCTGGAATCGCATGCATTCATCAGTTACTTTTCCACCTTCAGTTTCGGAAGTAAGCCATGGATTACGATCAATGCTTTTTCAATGGGAGCCTGGGCTACCGGTATTAATATGGGTATTGCGCTGCAACGCAATGGTATTGTAAAAAATACGGGTCCGGATATTGGCAAAATACTACACACCATGCAGTTTTTTGGCCCTGGCCACGACTACCTGATAACAGGTTACCCCCCGTTTCTGAAACAGCTTTATGATTATGCCAGGGAAAACAAATTTCCGTGGGAGGAATACAATATATCAGCGCTTGTGGGGGGTGAGGGTATGTCGGAAGGTTTGAGAGATTATCTGCTTCCGGGCTTCAAAAAGGTTTATAGCGGCTATGGGGCTACCGACCTGGAAATAGGCATAGGCGGAGAAACACCACTCACCGTTGCATTGAGAAATCTGGCGAGATCGCATCCTGATGTCAGAAATCTTCTCTTCGGCAACGATTCCCGCTTGCCCATGATCTTTCAGTACAATCCGATAATGCACTATATTGAGGTAAACGAAAACAGGGAGCTTATATTTACAATTACCCGCCAGTCTATGCTTTCGCCCAGAATCCGGTATAACATTCATGACGAGGGTGGTATAATGCGCTATGATGAGCTAAGTAAGAAGCTGCAATCGCTTGGTTATAAAATAGATAACCTGATACCCCGCGATGAGAACAAAAATCTGATATTCCCAATCATGTGGATCTATGGCAGGCGCGACTACACCATAAGCATCATGGGCGCCAACATATATCCTGAAGACATTGAGCAATGCCTTTATGCCGATAAAGAACTGGCAAAGATCACGAGGTCGTTCTGCCAGTCAGTTCTTGAAGGTAAAAATGGCGCAGTAAGACCAGCCTTTTATTTCGAAATTACGCAAGCGCCTACCGACGAACTTAAAAAACAATTTGCCACGTCGATATTAGAAAAGCTGATTGACCTCAATGCTGATTTCAGGGCTGCCTGGCATGAATATCCCGAGACATTGAAACCCGAAATCTTCCTGTTTGCAACAGGTGATGGTCCCTTCAAAAACGACCCCGGGAAAATTAAGCAGACCAGAATTATAAAGGCAGGAAGTTAATAGGCCCGAACAAAGCCATCAGAGATTACGAGCAATACCCAGTTGGTTGTTTGTGCTATATAATGCATACCTACCTCCCCAGGTTACGTGAGCTATTCTGCAGACAACATATACTAATCCGCTTACACCTGCAATAAATACTCCTGTCATACCAATTGCAAGACCCATATAAGCGGTACCATAGCCTATTCCAGAACCTTGGTCCAATGTAGCAGCCATAATTGTACCACCAATGACAAAAACGGATCCACCCACAATCATGCCTATGGTGCCAGGTGTCCTGTCCCTGTGTTTATAGTAAATACTAGTTGGCGGCAATTTGGAAAAATCCACAGTTTTCAATTCATATAAAGATGCTGTAGCCAGGGATAATTCCTGAGCCCGGATAGTAGGTGCGGTAATTAATAGCAGGGCACATATAATAAGCAGATTTTTCATAGACCGATAATTTTAAGAATGCTACAAATTTGAACTGCAAATATTGTGCCGGATTTAGAGCTTAAAATTAAGGAACGATTGATGATGTAACTATGAAAAGCTTTGAGTCAATGGTATTGCCAGCAATGTGATTATTACCAAAATGAAACAGGTGTAACACTTGTTATGTGTTACACCTGTTTATAAAAAGAAAAAGTTTTATTAATAGACTATGCTTTCAGCACCCCAAGGTCTTTACCTGCACTGATAAATGCATCAATAGCTTTATCGAGGTGGTGGCGTTCATGACCTGCTGAAATCTGAACCCTGATACGGGCCTGTCCTTTAGGCACTACAGGGAAGAAGAATCCGGTTACGAAAATGCCTTCATCCTGCATGCGGGCGGCGAATTTCTGGGCTACCACAGCATCATACAACATTATGGGGCAAATGGCGTGTGTACCGGGCTTAATATCGAAACCGGCCTCGGTCATGCGTTTACGGAAGTAAAGTGTATTCTCTTCCAGTTTATCGCGCAGCGCTGTTGTTTCGCTCAGCATATCCAGCACGGCTATGGAAGCGCCTACAATAGAAGGGGCTAAAGAGTTGGAGAATAAATAAGGACGGCTACGCTGGCGCAGCATATCGATAATTTCTTTGCGGCCACTGGTAAAACCACCAGAAGCGCCACCGAGCGCCTTACCCAATGTGCCGGTAATTATATCTATCCGGCCCATTACACCACACAGTTCATGTACACCCCTTCCGGTAGCGCCCATGAATCCCGATGAATGACTTTCATCTATCATTACCAACGCATCATATTTATCGGCCAGGTCGCACACCTTGTCCAACTGGGCAATAGTGCCGTCCATTGAGAAAACAGAATCGGTAACTATAATGCGGGTACGACAGTCCATATTGGCCTGCAACTGGGCTTCCAGGTCGGCCATATCGTTATGCTTGTAACGACCGCGGCGTGCTTTACAAAGGCGCACACCATCTATTATGGAGGCATGGTTCAGCTCATCGCTGATAATGGCATCTTCTTCGCCCAGCAATGGTTCAAACACACCACCGTTGGCATCAAAGCAAGCCACATAAAGTATGGCATCTTCAGTACCCAGGAATTTAGAAATCTTTTCTTCCAGTTCTTTATGGATATCCTGCGTACCGCAAATAAAACGCACTGAACTCATACCGTATCCGCGATGGTCTACAGCCGCCTTAGCAGCAGCAACCACTTTTGGGTGCGAGGATAAGCCCAGGTAATTATTGGCACAGAAATTAAGTACGGTACGTCCATTTACGACAATTTCCGCTCCCTGAGGCGATTCAATAATGCGCTCTTTCTTAAATAGACCTGCATCGGTAATTTCCTGCAATTCTTTTTGCAGGCGTGTATAGAATGATGGACTTGACATGATCTGAATTTTTAAACTATCGCTAACCGCGTAATACTATTATCTCGTATAAACAGATACACAAGATTCGGCAGGATTGGTAGGTGTACTGCTGGCATCATAATAGATTACCATTTGTGTTTCGGTAAAAGTACCATGGCCGATTACTGTACTGCCATTACCACATAACTGGCTAGGTATATCCAGGGTATTGTTCTGCAGGTTGAAAATTACATTTACGTTTACATTGGTACCATACCCGCCAAAGTTATTGATAGTGAGCAGGTTTACATAGCCTGAATTTACGCCTGTGGCACTGTATTTGTAAGTGCGGGCAGTGCATGCATTACTGTCGTTAAGTGCGCCAAAGAACATGGAAGCTGCATTTGCAGGTACAACATGAACGTTAAGATTGTAAGTAACAGGCAACCTTGTGGGTGTATATGCAGTAAGCGTAAGCGGGTAAGAACCGTGGGTGAAAAAGTTTGTATAAAACTGAAAATCAGCAGTAAACGTAGGAATGGCGGTAATGGTATCAGGCGTTATTTTGATACCATTGGGCGCACCACGAAATACCAGTTTCACTGAATCCTGAGGATAACCGGACATAAACTTAACAAGGAATGGCATTGTAATAGTTCCGGTGTCGGGAATATACAAATCATAAACCCCGGTCTGAGCAGCATCGTTTGATATACTGTAATCAAGTGTTTGTTTTACGGTTTTATTGCAGGCTGCAATAACGATACAAAAACTCAGTAAGAATAAAACTATTTTTCGCATACGGACATTTTAAAGCGGAAAGATACGTTCATAATATTAAAAAATCATCTGAAAATAGCATGTTTTTTTCAATTATACCAATGGCTACCCGGCTATTCGAGCCATTCATGTGTATAATCAGATAATCCTGAATTGCAATGAAATGGCTTTTTTACATCCATTTTACTTTTCCTGCTATGGCATTCCTTGTGCCCTCTTTTGCAGGTTCATCAGTATATCCGAGGTATATCATACCCAGTACAATATCATCAGCCAGCAGTTGCAGGTGGTCTTTCAGTGCATTGCTGTGAGCCATTCCCCCGGTGCTCCATAAGGATGAGATACCCATGGCTGCAGCGCCAAGCAGTATGTTTTGCACTGCGGCAGATGCGGCAGAAATTTCTTCTATCTGTGGAATTTTAATATGCTCACCCCTTTTCATCACAGCTATGATGAGGTGCGAAGCCTTATCAACGGTATGCTCCAGTTTTTCGCGTGTGGCTTCCAGCCTTTTATCTTCAGCTGTATGGTTCCAGTATAGGTCGGCATGGGTTTTACCGAAATTTTTAAGTGCCTCGCCACTGTACACAAAAAACTGCCATGGTTCGGTATGGCCATGGTTGGGCGCCCAATGTGCCAACTCGAGTAATTGGTTTACTGTTTCGTTGGCTATTAGCTGCCCGTTCATTTTTGCCCAGCTTACCGAGCGCCTGTCCTTGATGGTCTTTTCAACCTGCTGAAATTGATCGTTATTCATACGTAGTTACAAATTTAAGAGGAAGAAGGTAAACTTAGGAACGTTGATTTCCTGATTACATTTATATCCTGCCTATCTTTACCAGCAAGATAAATATGAATATGTGGAGAAAAACCCTGCTGGCGATTTGCATTATTGCCGGAAATACCGCCCTTGCACAAATGCACAATGTGGTAATTGACAGCTTGAACGGACCAAATGAACCCAGTATAGCTATTGATCCGGTGAACCCCAACCATATGGTAGCCGGTGCCAACCTGGCCAACTGCTATATATCTACAGATGGTGGTTATCATTGGAGCAACAGTACACTTAGTTCTTCGATGGGGGTTTTTGGTGATCCTGTACTGATAGCCGATACCACAGGAGCATTTTATTATTTTCACCTAAGCGACAATCCGCTGATACATACCTGGCCTATGTGGGCAGACAGGATAGTATGCCAGCGGCTGGATAATGTCATTACCGGTGCATGGACAAATGGGGGTTATACCGGGCTGGTAGATACGCCGTCGATATCTGACAAACCGGGCGTGGCTATCAACAGGCAGACTAATACGCTTTATGTAACCTGGACAAAATTTGATAAGTACGGTACAGCAGACCCTTCAGACAGCAGTAATATACTCTTCTCTTCCTCTTCAGACAGGGGTTTAACCTGGAGTACACCTGTTCGCCTCAATGAAACTGCGGGAGACTGCACTGATACCGACCCAACTGTAGAAGGCGCAGTGCCATGTGTGGGGCCGAATGGCGAAATATATGTGGGCTGGGCATCGTATGACCAATTGATGTTTGACAAATCGCTGGACGGTGGCGCCACATGGCTTGTCCATGATAAGATGATTACTACCGTGCCGGATGGATGGTATTTTGACATACCGGGAATAAACCGGTGCAATGGCTTACCTTATACAGCCTGCGATATCAGCAACAGCGCATACAGGGGTAATATTTACATTAGCTGGAGCGATCAGAGAAATGGGGTGGATAATACGGATATATGGATATGCCGGTCGGCAGATGGAGGGGATAACTGGACACCCCCTATCAAAGTAAATAATGATACCGGCGTAGCGCAGCAGTTTATGAATTCAATGACTGTAGATCCGGCAACAGGCTATATTTATGTGGTATTTTATGACCGCCGCAATTATCTGATAACTGATACGCTTACGGATGTGTACCTGGCTGTTTCGAAAGACGGTGGCACCACTTTTAAAAATTTCAGGATCAGCGAACAACCATTTAACCCTGGAATAGGTACGTTTTTTGGCGATTATACCTACATATCAGCATTTAATAATGTGGTAAGGCCGATTTGGGGCACTTTTGAAAAAAACCTCCCCACCAACCGGCAAAAGATCCTGACGGCTATAATTGACTCAACTATTACAGGGCCGGGCGTGTATACCGCCAATATTGTGCCTGAGCAAAACAGCCTTAATATCTATCCTAATCCCTTTGCAGGCAGTACAATGGTGGCCTATAATATTGCTGAGGCGGGTGAGGTATCAGTAACTTTAACCGATGTTTCGGGCAGAATTGTTGCACAACCTGAGAAGGACAGAATAGTGCAAGCCGGCAAAAATTATCTTCAGGTAAATGCAGCGGATTATCATCTGGAGCCGGGTCTTTATTTTCTTACGCTGCGTAGTCATGCATATAGCATTACACAGAAGCTGGTTGTAAAAAGGTAGCTGAAGCAAAAAGGGGGTTATGATAAAAAGGGAAGCCCCGGAGTCCGGGGCTTATAGGTAAGTCTGCATTTTTTTGCAGATTGAATAGGGGGTTCATAGGGGGTGTTTACAACACTCAAAAGATAGCTGATAGGGTAATTACAGTATTGGGTTTATAGGATCAAGCAATTAGTTTATAGGGTCTATACCTATATAGGCGTATGAAAGAGATAAAATGTTAGGATCCTGAAAAAATATTTTATTTTAACAAGTGAAATCCGAAAAATTCAGCAGTGAATCACAGTTGGGATAGGATGTTTGACCAGATGTGTAAACAGCATTACTTACCTTTGCGTTCCAAATACGTTTATGGCATTACCTGAACATTTATCCATTAAACACCTGGCAGAATCAGGTGCAATTCAACTGGAAATATCGGCAGCAGCATCCGGCCGTATAGCCCATAACAGGGCCTACCTCGATAACATACTGAAGAATGGCAAAACCTATTATGGTATCAATACGGGTTTTGGGTCGTTGTGCAATGTGCGAATAGCCGACAATGAACTTTCCCTGCTGCAGGAAAACCTGGTCTGCTCACATGCATGTGGCATGGGAGACGAGGTACCTGATGAAATAGTGCGCCTTATGCTATTGCTGAAAGTGCATGGGCTCAGCCAGGGATACAGCGGAGTGCGACCGGAGATAGTGCAGCGGCTTGCTGACTTTTACAATAATGATATCCTACCTGTAGTATATGAATTAGGGTCACTAGGCGCCTCGGGCGACCTTGCGCCACTGGCCCACCTTAGCTTGCCTTTGTTTGGCAAAGGGATGGTAAAATTTAAAGGCGAAAAAATGCCAGCAGCCGAGGCCCTGGAGAAAGCCGGATTGCAGCCCCTGGCACTGGCAGCCAAGGAAGGTCTGGCCTTGCTTAATGGCACTCAATTCATGAGTTCGTACACCACCTGGTCGCTGATAGCGGCAAGGCGGCTAATGCTATGGGCAGATGTGATTGGGGCATTATCGGCAGATGCCTTTATGGCCAAAGATGAGCCATTTAAGCCACCTATACACAGGGTGCGCCCACATAAGGGACAGATAGCTACTGCTGCAAGGATATTGAAACTACTCTCGGGCAGCCCGATACAGCAGGAGCCAAAACAACAGGTGCAGGACCCTTACTCCTTCAGGTGTATGCCGCAGGTGCATGGGGCCACAGCAGATGTGATAGATATGGTGACCGGAGTAGTAGAAACAGAGATCAATTCGGTGACGGATAACCCAATAGTTTTCCATGATGAAGATGCAATAATGAGTGGTGGAAATTTTCATGGTCAGCCATTGGCATTGCATGCCGATTTTCTGGCAATCGCCATGGCCGAACTGGCAAATATATCGGAGCGGCGCACTTATCTGCTCGTAAGCGGACAGCGTGGGCTTCCGGCTTTCCTGGCGCCCAATGCCGGATTGAACAGTGGTTTTATGATAGCCCAGTATACAGCCGCGGCAATTGTGAGCCAGAATAAGCAATATTGTACACCTGCATCGGTAGACAGCATAGTAAGCAGCAACGGACAGGAGGACCATGTGAGTATGGGCGCCA
This sequence comes from uncultured Bacteroidota bacterium, assembly GCA_903903635.1. Classification (GTDB taxonomy): domain Bacteria; phylum Bacteroidota; class Bacteroidia; order Chitinophagales; family Chitinophagaceae; genus Nemorincola. Next base: position 15,619 of record CAIUZK010000217.1, on the reverse strand, counting down.
ATGCTGCAACCAAACTGAGAAAGGTGATAATGAATGTGCAGCGTGTACTGGCCATAGAACTGCTCACAGCAGCACAGGCATTGGAGCTACGACGCCCGCTAAGGTCGTCGCCTGCACTGGAAGCAGTATATAGCGAATTCAGGAAGCACGCCTCGTTTATGCCACAGGATGATATACTGCACGATAAACTTGTAGCGGCAGAGCGTTTCCTTGATACTTATCCGCCTGCTATCTGTAGTTAGGGCTTGTAAGGAAATAAAGGTTGCTTTTTGACGCAGTTATTTTTCTTTTTTGCAAGGCGTAAAATCTGCGAATAGTGAGCTATTTAAAGACTTTTACAACGAAGCAAAAATGGAAAAGAACAAGATAAAAAATAATCTTTATTTTCTTACATGCCCTTAGTGACGATAGTTTGTCTGCTTCTGGCTTTGGGCATGATGCTTGGCATCATCGTTCAGGAACTCACCGGCAATGGCATGGTGGCCATGGGCCAGTAGTGAGCTATGAGCAGCTTTTTCGTAGTCGCCAGCTTCGTAATGCTTTACTGCATCCAGATGATGTTTAGCAGCTTCAGTATTGTGAGCAGCAGCCTGCCTGTGATTTTCAATGGTTTTTTTGTCCATTACAATATTCCCGGTACTATCAGCTTTGTTATTCATAATTGATGCCGATTATATCCGGCTATTCAAAGTTACTAAACATAGTGAGCCAACCACTGATTAGTATCATAGGTAATGATGATATATTACGGAAGCAGACGAAGATCCGGTTAGAAAGATTGACTTCTTTAAATATAGTATATACCTAATACTAGCACTTTATTGCAAAATGCTATTGTCTCAGGTAAAAGGAAATAAAAACCCGGGGATTATTATAAGAATTTATCTCCCTTGTTTCGTTTTACTTCAGCTACATACTCCTTAATCTGCTGTTCGCGGTTGCGCTCACAGATGAGGAGCACATCGGGCGTGTCGACCACAATGAATTTCTCCAGACCCTGTAAAACGACAAGCTTGTCGTTGGGGGCTTTAATCATGCATTCAGTAGCATCGATCACCATTACATTTGAACCAAGAACAGCATTGCCGAGGTAATCTTTGTTGCAATTGTCGTAAGCGCTCTCCCAGGTTCCCAGATCGCACCAGCCAAAGTAAGAAGGTATTACATACACATTGCGTGCCTTCTCCATGATACCGTAGTCGATGGAAATATTGGTGCAATGCGGGTACAGCTTAGTAATAGTATCGCGTTCTTCAGGCGTATTGTATACATTTTTGGCTTGCGAAAACACCTCGTTCATCTCGGGCAGAAAATGCTCCAGGGCCTCCATAATGGTTTGTACGTTCCAAACAAAAATACCGGAGTTCCAGAGGAAGTCGCCGCTCTTGAGGAATGTGCGCGCCAGCTCCAGCGATGGTTTCTCAGTAAAAGTTTTTACTCGGTAAGTCTTATCTTTTTCCTGCTCAGGATCGTACTGGATATAGCCATAGCCTGTATCAGGGCGGGTAGGCTTGATACCCAGAGTGAGCAGGGATTTATGGTGGGATACAAAATCGAGCGCCTCATGGGCTGAACGCTCGAAAGAATGCTCGTCCATAATAAGATGGTCGGCCGGGGACATAATAATATTGGCCTTGGGATTAAGGGCCATCATTTTGTGGGCGAAGTAGGCAGCGCAGGGGGCAGTGTTTTTGCGTGAGGGTTCACTGATGATATTGGCATCACTGATCTCCGGTATCTGGCTCTTGAGGGTAGCCATGTACTGCTCATTGGTAATAAAGTAAATATTTTCTTTAGGGCAGATATGCTTAAAACGGTTGTATGTCCATTGTATGAGTGAACGGCCTGTGCCAAGCAGGTCGAGGAATTGTTTTGGGAAGTGAGTGCGGCTTTCGGGCCAGAACCTGCTACCAATACCACCTGCCATTATGGCTACGTAATTATTTTGAATACTCATTTTAATAGTTAAAAGTTGAAAGCAAAAACCCACTTCAAATGGGGTAAGGCAACAGGTTTATTATAAATCCAGACAAAGCCTGGCTCATAACGCCGGAATACTGAGGTAAAATTAATACAATTCAGCTTATTATTTACATAAAAACGGCGGCCAGATGAGGCCGCCGCAATATAAAGAATGATAAATTATTCAGATTCGGCAACTACTTCCTTCACTTCAGGTATCATGCGTTTCATCATGCCTTCAATACCGGTTTTAAGGGTAATCATTGATGAAGGGCAACCTGAACAGGAACCCTGGAGCATAAGTTTCACTGTGCCATTATCGAAACCAAGGAAGCTGATAGCGCCACCATCCATTTCTACGGCTGGTTTCACATAGTTTTCCAGCAGTTCTTTAATACGGCCAACAACATCTTCGTCACTGGCGTTCATAGTATAAGTTTCTTTTTTAACTACTACCTGATCCTGATTGATAACTACTTTGCCTTCCTCCAGGTATTCTTTCAGGAATTCACGTATAGAAGGTATCACATCGTCCCAGTTGGTATCGCCGGTTTTTGTAAGCGTCACGAAATTGCTGGCAATAAATACGCTTTTTACAAATGGGAATGCGAATAATTCTTTGGCCAAAGGAGAAGGGCCGGCAACCGATTCTTCGGGAAAATCGATACTCTTGCCGGGATAAAGCAGTTTGTTGGCCACAAACTTCATTGTTTCCGGATTTGGGGTCATTTCGGTATAGATACTAACAATTGTATTTCCTGTCTTCAGCATATCTGATAATTTGGACAAAAATACAGAAATGTGGGATTATATGTGATTATTTAAACCAATAGACCCAATGGAGAAATCGATAATCAGCAAAAAATCCAAAACTTTTGATTTTTATTAATAAATTGTGGAGGACTTTTTGCAGTGAATAAGTAAAAGGTATTAACAGGCATGAAAAAGGCAATAGCAGTATCAGGTATTTTGTTTGTAATGTTTATCAGTTCATGTATTGAGATAAAACCTCATCACAAGTACTACCAGCGCTCGCATCACCGCTACTGGCACAAGGTATATTAACCCGGAGGCCAATAAAAAAGCTGCCAGAAATAAGTTCCGGCAGCTTGTGGAATAGATCGTTAATGTAATTTATACTTCAGAATTTTCTTTTTGCAACACCCATTTATCTTCATTGCAATGGGTAGTAGTTACTTCGATATTAAAACGGGTTTTGAGATACGCTGCCAATTGATTGGCGGCATAAACCGAGCGATGTTGTCCGCCGGTGCAACCGAATGATACACTAAGCTGTTCAAATCCCCTGGCAATATAATCTTCGATATTAATAGATACCAGTGAATAGACGTAATTCATGAAGTCGGGCATACGGGTTTCCCGTTCCAGGAACTGCCGGACCATTTCATCATTTCCCGTCAGGTGTTTATAAGCAGCATATCTGCCTGGATTGAGAATGCCACGGCAATCGAAAACATATCCGCCTCCATGCGGGCCTGATGCCTTGGGTATTCCGGATTTGTAGGAGAAACTACTGATCTGGACAGACACTTTAGGCTTATCGCCGGCACTGGTTGTGGAATATCTTTCCTGCATATCGGGAGCAGATATTTTTTCAAGCAGACTTCTTAATTCAGGGTAAGCGGGTGTTTGCGGATGATCGCTCAGGAAAAGGTTGAGGTTTTTGAGTGCAGGGGCAATGCTGGTAATAAAGTGCGCTTTATGCTGCAATAAGCCACGGAAACCATAGGAACCGAGTACCTGCAGCAGACGAACCAATACAAACTGTACATAACCACGCCTGAAGTAGATCTCATCCATGCGGGGTACATGCAGGTCGTTGAGACTGCTGATATATCCATTGAGTAAATCTTCTTTCCAGGCAGCGGGCAACTGTGCCCTGGCCTGCCATAATAAAGAGGCAATATCGTATTGTGGCGGACCCTGCATACTGCCCTGGAAGTCGATAAAGAATATCTTGCCCTCGTGCACCATAATATTGCGGCTCTGGAAGTCGCGGTACATAAGGGCTTGCGGTTGCACGCGGCCAAGGTCTTTACTTAGCAGTTCCATTTCACTTATTAAACCAGACCTGTCGTAAGGTATACCCTGAAGGTCGGCAAAATAATATTTAAAATAAAGCAGGTCGGACATGATGGCCTTTTCATCAAATTGCCTGCTGGCAAAACACTGCTTGTAATCGGCTTCGCGGCCTGCGATCCATTGCACCTTGGCGAGTTGGGCAAGGGCTTTATGATATAATTTTCTTACCGGTTCGGTATAACCTTCATTGATTACCAGGTCGAAAAGGGAAGTTTTTCCCAGGTCCTGCTGCAGGTATGCCCGGCGGTCTTTACTGACTTTATATACCTCCGGAACATTAATCTGATGTCGGCGAAACAGTTCGGTGAAATAGAAATAGGTGTTGTTTTCAGCAACATTGGTATTGTAGGTAGCGATAGCGGAAATATTATTGTTACTGAGGCGGTAGTATCGTCTGTCGGACCCGGAAACGGCAAGCGGTTCGATAATTTCTGCTTTTTTCTCAAAGTGTTCTTCAAACAACTTTTCAAGAATGCCGGTAATCTGTACTATTGATTTATTTTGTGTTATCATGTTTTCCTGGATATTCGAATAAAAATACTTTTCTTTTTTCTATGGAGAAATGGCTCCAGTTTTCTGAATTAAAATGTACTCCTGCAACGCCGCATGTAGGCATATTATCTATGCTGAAATCGGGCGAAAGGTTGTTGACAAATTCAGTGATACCCGGATTGTGGGCGATAATAAAGGCGGTTTTAATATTATCTGCCACTTCGTAGATCACTTCTTCAAATACAGAAGGGATGCAATGATACAATTTTTCCTCCCATTTTATGTGATCAAAGTCATAATCCAGTTCATTTGCCAGTTTTTTGGCGGTTTGCTTGGTTCTTTTTGCCGTACTGGAAATAATAAGATCGGGAATGATGCCATGCTTTTTTAAAAGCCTGCCCATTTCGGGAGCTTCTGCTTTACCCCTGTCATTGAGGGGTCTTTCAAAATCGCTTTGTAACGGATTAGCCCAACTGCTTTTGGCGTGACGAATAATAACTAAAGTTCGCTGCATAAAAAGTTAAAGGTCAAAGGTAAGAAGCAATTGGTTTCGGATGGTGTGAAAGTTAGCCGGATGAGTTATAGTGTTACAAAATTACCTGAGCTGAAGGTTCAATCCGGCTAATACATTTATCCCTTCGCAGCGGGAATTCCCGCTTAGGGATTAAGGTTTATAGTATTTCAATTTCAAATCTGTTCCGTCAAATTCGCCATAACTGTCGAACTGTAACCAGTCGCCAAGATTGACATAAAGGCTGCTTTGAGGAAGCGGGTATTCGATAGCAATATGCCTGTGGCCAAAAACGAAATAGTCGAAATGTTCGTGGTTGAGTGTTTCGAGGCAAAACTGCACCAGCATTTCTTTTTCAGGACCGAGAAATTTTTTGGCAGGCATTTCGATGCTGTGCTTAGGTCCAAGGCGGCTTAGCCAGCCGGCAAACCCAACGCCGGTATCGGGGTGTACCCTACGGTAAAGCCATTGAGACAATTTATTGCGCAACACTTTTTTCAGCACTTTATAGCCATGATCTCCCGGGCCGAGGCCATCGCCATGAGCTATAAAAAAACGTTTTCCATTCAATTCAATGGTTAAAGGTTGGTGGTGAACCATAATGTTCAGCTCCCGGCCAAAGTAATCCAGCATCCACAGGTCATGGTTGCCGGTGAAAGCTTCGATACGCAACCCTGCATCGGTAAGTTCGGCCAATTTGCCAAGGAAGCGGCTATAGCCCCGGGGAATTACATTTTTATATTCAAACCAGGTATCAAAAAGATCGCCCACCAGGTAAATAATGGCTGCATCATTTTTTATTTCATCGAGCCACTTTACCAGACGTTTTTCGCGTGCCAGACTGGACTCAGGATTGGGAATGCCCAAATGAAAATCGGAAGCGAAGTATACTTTTTTGCCCTTAGGTAATTCCATGCAGTATTATGAGGTGGAACAAAGCTAAGAATAATAAATAATACAGCATTACAAGAAGCTGTTAAAGAACAGTGGGAACAGATACGTCAGGAAACAAAAAGGCCCCGGTGATAAAAAAAACCGGGGCCGGAATGCAGTGAGTTAAGAATTTTATCGTTCGATAACTATATGGAATACATTATTTAAGTTGCCGGAACGAACTGAAAGCAGATAAACGCCATTGGCCAGTGAACCACCCGGACGTACGAACTCGTTCAGGATTCCGCCATGGGCAATCACCTTGCTGGTAAATACAACCTGACCAAGCATATCTGTGATTTCGAAGGCGACTTCCTCATCGATGGAACTACCGGTGGTTCCTTTAATGGTGAATTCACCTTTATTAGGGTTGGGCAACACTTTTATGCCAGAATTATTATTGATGACCAAAACACCAACAGTACTGACAATGATGGTAACTGAATTGTTGCCTGACAGACCACCACAAGGACCATTGCTGGTTACGACACAGGTTAAGGAATCTGAATTATTGAAACTTCCCCTGATCAATGTATCAGATGTTGCGCCCGGGATAAGAACGCCATTTAAGTACCATTGGTAAGTTGGAGATGTGCCGGCATTGGTAACAACAGCTATCAGTGTATCGCCCTGGCCGGGAACCAGCAATGTGCCGGGGATAGCCGTTATGGTAACAACCGGCAGCAGTTGTGGTTTTACTGTCATTGTAACAGAATAAACAGCGGTATCGGGCAGCGGGCAAGCGGCATTGCTGAGGAGTTTAACAGAAACCACATCGCCATTTGCAGGCGCATAGGTGTATGCAGGACCGGTTGTGGCGGTAGTACCATTAACCTTCCAGGTATAAACCGGAGCAGAACCACCATTAACAGCCACCGGAGTGAAAGTAACAGAAGTGCCTGCACAAACAGTATCGGACGGGAGCACATTTATGTGTACCGAAGGCGTAACTGTAGGTGTAATGGTAACAATGGTGCTATCGGTCATATTTGCAGCACATGAAGTAGCTATATTAGTGGCCATTACTTTATAAATGCCAATACCTGAATAAATACCAAAATCAAGCGGACCACCTGTGCCGGACAACAGTGTGCCAATGGGTGAGGTACCAAAGTACAACCGGTAGTGCGTGCCAATAGTTGAGCCAGCAAGGCCTATATGTGTACCGGTTGTGCCTGCGCAATAAGTACCTCCGCCTGTAATGGCAAAATTTGCAGGAGCCGGGTAGATATTTATTACAACGCTGCCAACCATATTCGAACTACAGAAACTGCTGGTATAAGAGGCTATAACGGTATAAGTGCCAACACCCGGCTGCATACCGAAGTCTACGCTGGCGCCAGTACCGGGCAAAGCAGTATCAACAGGAGTGGTTCCGTTGTATAACTGGTATCTGACCCCGGTTTGTGAGCCGCTTAAAATAACATGCATGCCAGCGCCACCATAACAATAACTGCCTCCTCCTGTTAAAGTGAAAACAGCAGGAAGCGGATTAACAGTAACAGACCTGGTTGCATAGCAAGATGCACCCATCACATAATAGATTGTTGCAGTACCGGCAGACAGGCCCGAAACGATACCAGATACTGAACCAACAGAAGCAACTGCAGGGTTGCTGGTGCTCCATGTGCCACCACTTAGACTATCGGTAAGCAGCGTTGTGTTTCCGACACAAACGGTTGAAATGCCGCTAATAGCGGATGGAGGAGGACCTACAGTGATCATAGTATCGGTCTTGCAACCAGTAGCATTTAAGGTATAAGTAACCATAGCAGTACCTGAAGAAATGCCCGTGACTATACCTGTACCTGAGCCAATGGCAGCGATAGAACCATAGCCGGGACTACTCCATGTACCGCCGGGAGTAACATCAGTTAAAAGTGAGGTAAGGCCGGTACATATGTGCAGGGAACCTGAGATAGTGCTGGGTTTCGGATTAACTGTGATAGTGGTGGTGGTAGCACAGCCGATTCCTATTGTATAAGTTAGTGTAGCAGTACCAGGAGCATGAGAGATGACCTTTCCATTACCAGCACCCATATTGGTAACGGTTATCAGTGTGCTTGTATAAACTCCACCAGGAAAAGAATCGTTAACATAAACTGTATCACCCCACGCGCATCTGTCGGTAAGGCCGGTAATAGATGGCACGACCACCACTGAAACCAGGAGGGTGCTTGAGCAGCCAATGCTTGTAGTATAGCTTATAATGGCTGAACCCATGTAAAATCCGGAAACAACACCGGTACCGGATACAGGCGCAACATATGCATCCGACGTTGTCCATGCGCCGCCCGGTGTAGCATCAGTAAGGGTAGAGTACAAACCGAAACAAACATACGGACTACCGGAAATAGGTGCAGGAGACGAATTGACCGTAACCGGCGCAATTACATTGCAAGCAGCGCCTAATGAATAGGTGATTAAGGCTGTACCTGCATTTACACCTGTTACAATACCGGAGGATGAACCAACAGTGCATATAGACGGATTACTACTTATCCAGGCGCCTCCGGTTGACACATCAGCAAGCGTTATGGTTACACCGGTGCATACATGGTTCGGTCCTGTAATGGACGAAGGGAAGGGAACAACGGTAACCGGCAAAACTGCAGTACAGCCAATACCCATGGAATAAGTTATAGTTGCAGTACCGGCACCAACACCATGAACAAGGCCTGTGGTACTACCGACAGTGGCAACAGTAGTATCACTGCTGATCCACGTTCCTCCTAATGATGGATCGGTAAGTAATGTGGTAGTGCCAACACATGTGTGGCCTATGCCTGATATAGAAGATGGTGTATTGTTAACACTGATTGTTGTTCGGATTTTGCAACCTGTAGGCAGGGTATAAACAATAGTATCAATACCTGTTGTTCCCCCAGTAACATTTCCGGAGGTCGCACCGATTGTAGCTATACCCATGTTAAGAGAAGTCCAGCTTCCTCCAGGATCCGCATCGCTTAATAATGTGGTGGAAAAAACGCAAACACTTGATAAACCGGTAATATTTGCAGGCAAAGGATTGACTGTAACCAGGCTGGTAATGGAACAACCTGTAGAAAGCAAAGTATAAGAAACAGTAGCAATGCCGGCCGACAAACCCGATACAATACCTGAGGTTAATCCAACTGAATCGAATAAACCAGTAGTGCTCCAGGTGCCGCCAGGTGAAGCATCGTACAATGTTGTAGCCGCGCCAACACAGACATGGTTTGTACCTGTAATGCCAAGTGGAAGCGGGTTGACTGTTATTGTTGTCATCCGGGTACAGCCGGTAGTATTGCTAAGAGAATAGGTAACTACCGCTGTACCTGCTGATACGCCGTATACTAAACCAGAAATAGAACCGATAGTAGCAATTGAAGAGGGTGAAACAGACCACATTCCACCGCCAATAGAGTCAGTAAGTGTAACGGTATCAAATTTGCAAACATGTAAAGGTCCGGTAATAACTGTTGGTGGAAGATTTACCGTTACAACATGACTGGCTGAACAACCTGTGGGCAGCGTATAATATATGGTAACAATTCCGCCTGACACACCCGTTACATTGCCGGAACTACTCCCTACAGTAGCAACAAATGGATTACTACTTGACCAGGATCCGCCAGGGAGGGAATCGGCCAGGGTAATGATGCCACCAATACATACACCGGAAGGACCGGTGATAGGGGAAAGTTGATTTACGGTAATTGGTTTAGTTTTGGTACAACCAGTTCCCAATGAATAGGTGATAATTGCTGCGCCACTGGAAAAACCTGTTACCAGTCCAGATGAAGAACCAACAACTACATGAATGCTGGTACTGCTCCATGTTCCTCCACCAATTGAATCTGTAAGGGTTATCGAATTACCTACACATACAGATGAAGGACCGGTTATAATGCTGGGAAGAGATGTAACTGTTATTGTTTTTACAGACCGGCAGGAGCCAATGGTATAGGAAATATTGGCCACCCCGGCGGTAATTGCGGTTACTACTCCTGTGGGTGATATGGTAGCCACGGTAACCGGATTGATGCTCCAGGTACCACCGGTACTTGTATCGGTATAAGGGGATGTTACGGCAACGCAAAAAGCATTGGCTCCATTAATCGGGCCGGGACTGGGGCTGACAGTAACTGCTTTTGTTGCAGGGCAGCCTGGACCAGATGTATACGTTATGGTTGCAGTTCCTACCGCAACGCCAGTAACCAGGCCGCTGCCAGAAACAACTGAAGCAATAAGCGGATTGCTGCTGGACCAGGTACCACCACTCAAAGCATCGGTAAAGAATAGACTTGTTCCTCTGCAAATGGGTGATGTGCCGGAAATGGCTGGTGGCCCCGGGTTAACAGTTACTGTGTGTGTAATGGTAGCCGTGCACCCACTGGCATCGGTAACAACCAGAGATATAGTCTGGGTGCCCGAGGTAGTATAAGTATAAGTAGGATTACTTAAAGTGCTGGTGGCGCCAGAGCCGAAAGACCAGAGCCAGCCTGTCATGGGTAGTGATGTGCCGGAAACAGAAGCGTCGTGGAAGGTAATGGGTGTATTCTGACATGCAGGGCTTGGGACAATGGTAAACTGGGGCATGATGGTATCAGACTTAATAGTGTCTGCACCAAAACTGGCGCTGATACAACCAAAACTATCGGTGAGTATGAGTGTTGGCATGTAGGATCCGGAAGAGTGGTAAGTATGAGAAATAGTATCTGCGGTGGAACCGGAAAAAGTACTGCCATCGCTGAAGTCCCAATGAAAATTGAATACGCCAATAGCTGTAGACGTAAAATGCACATCGAGCGGGGAACATCCAGAGAGCGGGGTATAGGTGAATGCGCCGGGGTAACCGAATATACTTATGTCATGGAAAGCCGTATCGGTGCAACCATTGAAGGCGGTACCTATCAGTTTAACATGGTATAAGCCTGTAGTAATATATACATCGCTCGGGGAAGTAGCGAGGGAGGAAGTGCCGTCGCCAAACAACCAATAATAGGAAACGGCTCCTGTACTTGTATTGGTAAAGCTCACATTGAGTGGTGCGCAAACTGCAAATGAATCGCTCATTGTAAATGATGTGGCCGGAGCAAAGTTCACGGTTACCATTCCGGGCATAGAGAGCGTATCAGAAGGGCAGCCATAGGAATCATAAACTACAAGCTTTATAGAATAAACTCCTGTGGTAGCATATGCGTGCAATGGCGAGTTAACTGTTGATGTTGTACCATCGCCAAAGAACCATAATGAGGAAGTAATACCTGTGGATGTATTGACAAAATGCACACTGGTTCCGGCACATACAGAAGTGGAAGTAACAGAAAATGATGCCACTGGTTTATGAACAAGAACATGCGTAAAGCTGGTAAAAGTACTTGTACAGCCCGCATCATCCGTAACTGTTTCCTGAACAATATAAGAGCCGGAAGCAGTATAGGTATGACTGGTAGCGGCCGGACCGGAATAAGGAGGTGTACCATCGCCAAATGACCACGTATAACCGGATAATACAGCGCCGGTAACATCAGTTGAATGGTCGGTAAAATTAACAATTAGTGGTCCGCAACCTGATGGGGGGGTAAAATTGAAACTATCAATGGGATTGGCAGCCAATATATGCAGCGTGCCGGAAGTATCCATACACCCGAAATTGTCTTTAATCACAAGATTTATATTGTGTAAGCCCGGAACATAAAAAGTATCTTTAAGTGCAAGATCTAAAGTGTCTTTCAAAGTCCAGTTATCGTACCATTTGATTTGTGATGCAGTGCGTATAGCCACCGAACCGGTTATGGTATCGCTCTGATCCTTACATAAGGCGGTGTCGAGTACATTCAGACTGAGAATAGCTTTAGCCAGGTTTAAACTAACATGCCCGGTATCCCGGCAACCAGTAGTGGCGTTATAAGTTGCCAGAGAGACATTATAGGTTGATAATGAAGGATACGAGTGATTGATACCGCTTAGGGTAGATGTGGCCCCATCTCCGAACATCCATAGATGAGATGTGGCCCCTAAAGAGGAATCGCCGAATGTGATGCCATTTGCAGGGGAACAATCATATGCATAATGTATGATCGATCCGGGAGAGTCAACAGTATCGGACAGAACAAAGGAAGTGCTGGAACATCCATTATAGTCTACAGAAAGCGTAACATTGTATATACCCGGTGTGGTATATGTATGAACGGGATTGATAACGCCAGGACCAGTTATACCACCACCATCACCGAATGACCAGCTATAACTGGTAATAAGAGATGTGGTAACAGAAGTGCTGTGAAAGGCAATAGACTTACCGGCACATATTCGCCTGGGTGTCGCAGTAAATGAAGGAGTTTGGGGTGTGCCGGCGGAAACGGTAGTAGTATTGGTAGACGGGCAGCCATTGGAAGTAACTATGTTGCACGTGACTGTATAAGTACCCACGGCAGTATAGGTGTGTGCAGGAAGAGCGCTTGTGGATAATGGCGAGCCATCTCCGAAATTCCAGGAATAGGTACTTATGGGATAAGGATATGACAGGAACATGGTAGTAAGGGTGAAAGGATTGGCAACAACAGAGTAAGTATATGCACTGAAAGTATTTGGCAGCGGAATACAACCGTTACCAGGTGTAACGGTAGGATTAAGATTAAGGTTATAAAGTGTATCCAGCCTCGAAATTGTGTCTCTGCATCCGCTGCCGTTGGTGATAACCATTCTCGTAGAATAGATACTTGAAGCAGCATATGTATGTGTAACTGATGGGCCGGACGCCATAGTTCCATCGTCGTAAATCCAGGATACAGTGCATCCCGGGGGGACCGAACCGGTAAAAGTAAGTGTAGATGGCGGAGGACATGGATGGGCCGGTGACATGGTGAAACTGCCGGTAGGGTAAGAAACATTGATGAGGTGAATTACCGTATCATAACAAGTGCCATCGAATACAACCAATTTGACATAAAATGTACCGGCAGCAGTATATGCATGCATTCCTGTTTCGGCAGCCGAGGAAGCGCCATCGCCAAAAAACCACTGGCTTGAAATATGTGTGGTGCTCGTATTGTTGAATGTAATAAGTGTGGCGCCACAGGCAGTAGCAACAGGTGTGAATGATGCCGTGAGGTTGCCGATAGTGATATAGTTGGGTACTGTTAACGTGTCTTTACAGCCCTTACTGTCTGTGGCAATAACCCTGACATTGTAACTGCCAGGTAACGTATATACATGCGAGGGACTTATGGAAGTTGAAGTATTGCCATCGCCAAAATCCCACTTATAGGTAATAGGTGTGCTACCTGTACTGGTATTATTGAATACAGCAGTGGCAGGGGCTTTGCAGAAGCTGGTGGCAGGAGCGTTAAAACTTATCGCGGCAGGCGTTGTAACATGAATATAAGATGGCCGTGCCAGAGAGTTGATACAGCCTTTGGCATTGGTGGCAAATAAGGTTACGTTGTAATAGCCGGGAGCAGGATAGTTGTGTACAGGGGATATTGCAGTACTTGTGTATCCGTCGCCAAAGTTCCAGTTGTAAGAAAGAGTACCCCAGGATCCCGGCGTACTGGTGCTGGTAAAAGTTACAGGACTATAAGGACATATAGCAGTATCACTGGCATAAAAATTGACTGTTGGTGGTGCGTAGACCCTGATAACCATTGAATAGGTACTGGTAGCTGGACCATTGTGTGCTACCAGAGTAACTGTATAGGTACCTGCAACCAAATAATTGCCCGAGGCATTGGTCAGGGCCGATAATGTGCCATTGCCAAGATCCCACGAATAACTTGTGGCACCCGTGGAGGTGTTGATGAAGTTAACACTAAGCGGAGCGCACCCTGCAGTATCGCTGGCTGTAAATCCGGCGGTTAGCTGGGCGCTGGCTTTATCTGAACTAAATGAGAGCAATAGTATTATGAATGCCATACCGGCAAACTTAATAATGCCAAAATTTGCTCTGTTGAAAAGTCTGGTTTTTGCACATTGGTTTATCGAAACCAGAAGGTTGGAAAGGAATAAATTTGGGGCCATAGAAACTGATATTAGTTACTGTAATTTATCTTATAGTTCTTCTAAAAACAATCGGGTATTTGAATAAAACATCTGCCGGTAAAATCAGCTATACCGGAATTAAAGCATTAAATATTTACGAATTTCAGTTTAATAAATTCAGTTTGTCTGAATCAAGGGATACGCTCTCTTGTTTTTAGTATATAAATATATGAAACAATCGTGGATTTGCTTCACTTATTTAAATATAAAACATACAATTGAATTTATACACGAAAAATAAGTATGCTAATGCCATATCATAAACCAGTAATTTTTGAAACAGACTGGAGAATAGAAGCTGAGATACTGAATAGAACTTAAAACAAATTTATTAATCTTCTTCCATAGCAACGACAGGATATTTGTGCATTATGCCAATGGTTAAAGAAAAGAAATTGGTTTTCAGGCCCGGCCCCACTTTATTTAAAATACCGGGCAGGTAGGTAAACTCCTCGGAAATAACAATATTCCAGTAACGGTAGGTTGGAATGCGTTGCTTAAGACCGGCAGAAATCCTGAAAATCAGGTTGGGAACATTGTATGGAGTGTTGACATTGGAGGTATCAGTACCATAAGGAATTCCACCGGGCGTGGTCCATAAAGGTTGGTATTCGTGCCGCCACTGAGCGCCGCCCAGATAGATACCCGGCCCCATAGAAAATGTGCCAAACCAATGTTTACGTACTCCAAAACCCATTTCAGCTTTGGGCGTAAAAAAAAGGTAATCGCTTGATTGTCTTATGCTTATAACATCACCAAATGCAGGAGATGCAGGGTTTATACTGTTGAGAAATGAATAACGCTGAAAAGATAAACCGCCTCCTGCATAAAAAGTGCGTGATATGCGTGCTAAATAATAACCCTGGAGGGCTGGGGTAATATAAGATTTCTTAATAGTCGAATATCCTATTCCACCTTCAAATCCATACTTCCCCTGAGCAAAAGAATTGAGAGAAACCACAGATAAAAAAGCAAGCAACAATATTCGTTTCATCAGAAATTAATTTTACTTCATCCTAACCTAAAAGCTCAGTCAGGCAGAATAAAGATTGATACAGTTTTACCTGTCATATCGTCCTCTATATGATTGCAGCAATTTAATGGGCAATTCTCAATTTTACGTGTGTAATACCAATATGCAATGAAAAATAGTTTGGGTTCAATTTGCCATTGGGACTATATGGGGTACGGGACGGATTATCGAAATCGCTGGTTTTGCTAAGTGATGAGGTCAGGAAACCACAATCTTCTGTAACAGAAAACCACCAGTTTTTACCCATGTGCATGTGCTCGGTTAATCCAACCCCAATCCTGAAAGCCATAGAATTCAGGTTCTTTGAAGTATTGATAGTGCTATCGTAATTAGCTGTAACCGTTCCGTAACTTTTGTCCCATTTACGCATTGTTTCGGTACCACTCATCATAAATCCGGCACCAAAATTAACATAAGCCTCGATAGAACCCCGTGAGCCAAAAAACTGGCTTATTTTGGGTGCAACGAACATATAGCTGCTTTTATTGAGCACGGTAACTCCCGCATTGCCTCCGCCATTGTTTACATAATAGGATTCATGATCGAATAAATAATTGTAT
>CAIUZK010000216.1 GCA_903903635.1 uncultured Bacteroidota bacterium | reverse complement strand
ATTTTATCGAGAGGCGTAAGAACAACTCTACTGGATTCATTTAACTTGATGGGATTTAGACACCAAACCGCTGCATCCTCCGTTTTTCTGGCATCTCTATGCATTATTGCAAAACCAAGAGCCACCAACGCACTACTTGACCAATCGAGAAGCCTAGTAGGAACTCCATAGTGTTGCATAAGGAATAACCACTCCCAATAATTTTCAACAGGTCTATTTCTCAAAAAAGGGAGCGCTCTTGATCTAAATTTATTTTGAAAACTCTCTTCTAAGCTAGCTTTGTAGGGGTCCCTATAAATTGAAGGAGCAAGAGCATAAGATATATCCGAAATTCCTCTAAACCAAATCAAATTATTGGTATTCGATATGGCTTCAATTTCGTGAAGAAATTTCGGGAAACTATCTATGTCAATTGATACAATAAGTGGATCCATGATAATTTAGTCTGCAAATGTATGGGTGCAATATAGGGCATATCCTGTATAAAATGAAACCGCAGATATGCAGTGGAAATACTCATGATAAAAGGTGGGTTTTAAATGATCCGGTATGTCACTTATGTCATTAATTCCATTTAGCTTTATCGAGAAGAACGAAGGCATGTATCCACCTAAAGCTGCATGTAATTCCAATTAAAAGTGTTTTTTACAGGATTCCCTTAAGTCCTCGCAAAACCTGTCTCTGAACCTGCTCAAAGTCAGGAAGACCTTTTATTTGTTCACTGATTGATGCTTGCCATCGGCCTTTATACTGAGGAATTCTTTCAGCCAACTTCTTTGGGAAATCGGAAGATGACAATCCTTTACTTTTGCATTTTTCAGTAAATTCATTGTGATAAAAGTCAGCGTCCATTTCATGTATTTCCAATAAATACCAGACATCGTAGAAATCTCTCGCTTGCATTCGCTGCATTATACAACGCATTTTTTCAACAAGAATTTCTTCCAATGGGTAACATAATAGTTGATACTCTTCCAAGTCGCTATACCCGATTATTACAGGTTGAAGGGTTGGCTTGAATACCATAATTTCGGTTCTTGAAATATCGACTTTTACTTTTTTATTATTGCCTTGACCTCCAAGAGGCCCGACATAACTTATGTAAAAATTTATCCCGCCGTCTTCATGTTCATTGTCGTCAATTATTTCTAGGGGTATATTAGCCTCTGCATGGACGTATTCAAAAACTTCTTGGAACCATGAAAATATCTGTTCATTACTTATGCCGTTGTCTAGCAGCGTAAAATCCAGGTCTTCGGAAAAGCGGTAATTTTCAAAATAAACTTTTTTTAATACTGTGCCACCCTTAAATACTATGAGTTTACTTAGCTCATTATGTTGTGCAATGCCCTGCAGTATCCATGACAGTATATAATCCTTTTCTATTTGCTGATCACGAACGCCCGCTTCTCGTGCTTTTTGTTGAATCTCTCCAGGTTTTATCATGTATAAATCGCAGATTTAATGGTGTCAGTTTCTAAATTTTGTTGAATGCTCCATCGCTTAATCATTTCTCCCGACTTTGGCAATTCGGTATCTAGTTGCACATACGAGGCTGTTTTAATCTTCTGTAATTGATCAATAATGCTTGTTTTTATGTCCAATAGCTCCAATATGAAACCAAGTCGCTTAATAACGGCTTGGGAGTGATATTTTTGTGCATATTCAAATAAACGATTGAAGTTAATGTCTTTCTTTGAAATGAATATTGCTCTTGCAATTTCTACAATTCCTCCTGCATACTCAGGTTTAAACAGGCAATCAATGATAGTCTTTTCCAAATCTGAACACTGTACTTTATGGAAATTATCTATCCATATTTTCTTAGAACCAAAAAAGTGGTTTTTATTATGAAATATAAACTGGAAGGATACATCTTTAATTCTGATTGTTGTTGGACGAATTTGTTTTGCTACTACAACTTGTTCTTTTAATGAAGGTTGCGTTATTAAATTATGTATCTGTAAAGCAGAATAGTAGCCTATGTAATATTCGGCATCATTTACCAGATTACCGGCGATTAGATGCCAGTCTGGCATAAAGGATTCTGCGTCCTGCTCATAGGGAATAATGTAATATACGCCTTCCTTCAAACGCATTAAAAGCCCTCTTTGAGTCATATCACTTAAAAGTGCCTTAACTGAATTTAAGCTCGATTCCGGTAATGCCTTGAAAGCTTCTTCATAAAAGAAACAACTTTTGTCCAACCTGTTAAAATATGACAAAAGTTGACCAGATTGGTTTGATATGTTTTTACTTTTCATAGTTTATCAGTAAGATTAAACCTGACTACAAAGATACGAAATAATTTGATGATCGTATTTTGTAATGATACTTTGTAGTGCGCCAGTCAGTTTTTAGCTAACTAATAAACTATGTTATATTTTTATATAACATGTCGAAAAAACGTAAAATTGCAGTTGCAGCAATATATTTCGCCGATGTCTTACAAAAAGAAGCAAAATCAATAAATTTCTTGAGTTTACCACTTAATTTACAGGCTGAACTGAAAATTTTAGTTTAAGTCCCAAAAGCTGCAAACACCCCCATGATTGAAGCAAAGAAACATAATATAGCTGCCGGAATCCGGCTGAAACTTAGAGATGAAGATTTCCTGGTTACGCATGTAGATAATACAATAATTGAAGCGGAAGGTATTTCTGAATTAGTGAAAGGTATGCGGTTCAGTTTTGACCTGAGCCTTGAAGATTTTGATATAATTACACCGGAATCAACTCAATTGGTTGTTGACAATTCTAATGGCTACCGGAAGTCAAAACTGTTTATAGAAACAATCCTGCGTAACTCATCATTTTACTCGGGTGGAATTGAGATAGCTAATAAAGCTGCTATACGCCCCAATAACTATCAGTTTGTTCCCACGATAAAGGCACTATCACTACCCAAACCCCGGATACTCATTGCGGATGCGGTTGGGCTTGGGAAAACGATAGAAGTAGGTATTTTCTTAACGGAAATGATTCGTAGGGGTAAAGGTCAGCGCATATTGGTGGTTACACCGAAATCCATCTTGTCTCAGTTTCAGCAGGAGATATGGGCACGTTTTTCCATCCCGCTGGTGAGGTTGGATAGCCAAGGAGTAGCAAGAATCAGCAATATTATCCCGTCCAATAAGAACCCGTTTGACTATTACGACAAGGTAATTGTCTCAATAGATACGCTGAAGAACAATGGTAAGTTTCGGCATTTTCTGGAAAAGATAAAGTGGGATGTAGTAGTTGTGGATGAGTGCCATACCGTAGCCAACGCAGGCAGCCAGCGTGGTGATCTTGCCAAGTTCCTTTCGCAGCGGAGTGAGGCTCTGGTACTAACATCGGCAACTCCGCATAACGGTAAAAAGAAAAACTTTGCCAACCTTATCAAATTACTAGATCCCACAGCGATACCCTATAATGATGACTTTGTACCGGAAGATATAAGACCATACTTCGAACGCCGGTTTAAAAAAGATGTAGAGAAAGAGGTTGGCGATTCATTTCGGGACAGGGTAACTACCAGTTTTCATACTGCCTTATTTCCTGAAGAAGAGGCGGTAATTGAGGGGATTCAAAATGCAAAAAAGGAAGCTTTTGATAAAGCAAATGGCAATTTGAGTGATGGTGCATTGTTGTTCACAATTGGCTTGTTTAAGGCTTATATGTCTTCACCTGCCGCTTGTTTGGAAACTATAAACAATCGACTGGCAAAAGAAATAGATGAGGAGATTACCAAAGATTTCCTACTTGATCTCAAAAAGCAGATCGACCATATTTTAAAAACAAAAAAAGATGGCAAGCTTACAGGGCTAATTAATCAATTGAAAGCGGCAGGTTGGCAGGGAAAGAAAACTGATGATCGTATCATCATTTTCGCGGAGCGCAGACCAACACTAACATATCTGGAAGAACAACTCAGGGAAGCATTCAAAATTGACAAATCTGCCATTGTTGAATTTAATGGCAGCCTGTCCGATACAGATCAACAACTCATTATCGATAAATTCTCTAAAGAGGATAGCCCCATCCGGCTCTTCCTGTCATCCGATGCAGGAAGTCAGGGTGTGAACTTGCACTACCATTGCCACAAGATGTTCAACTACGATATTCCGTGGTCCATTATTACGTTGGAACAAAGGAATGGCCGTATAGATCGCTTTGGTCAAACAAAAACGCCGTTTATCTACTACCTCATTTCAAAGTCTGACAATCCCAATATCAAAGATGATTTCAGGATATTGGATAAGCTGAAAGAGAAAGAAGACGAGGTATATAAATCGCTTGGTGATGCAGGTAGCCTGTGGATGCTGTACGATACTGCCAAGGAAGAGAAGTTAGTTACCAAGGCATTCATTAAAGGTGATGTTTCCATATTGGATGTCAAGCAAAAGGATGATGAAATAGATTGGGATGCCGTGTTTGATATAGCTGGGGAAGACAAGCTGACAAAAGAGAAAATATTCGAGCCACCGCACAGCTCATTCTATACCAGCGATTTCAATTACTACGCAACACTGGTAGATGAATTGAAATCGGTAGATGATCAATTGCAAAAGGATATTCAGGTTGATCCGAAAGACCCTGCACAGATAGTAGAGTTTGCCCAGACAGATGAATTAAGTGACGAAGGAGTTTTATACGATATTCCTATCGAAGCCTTCCCGCTGAGAAAAGATACGTTCAAACTAACGTGCAGAAAAGATATTGTTGAATCATCAATTGAAAAAGCAAGAAAAAAAGAAGGTGCATGGCCTGAGCATCAGTTGCTGTATGATATGCACCCATTGGCGCGCTGGTTACAATATAAAATATTGGCCCGCATAGATAAAGGAAATGCGCCGGTAGCCAGAATGCGCAATCCTCTGCCCGACAAGTCGGCGTGGTTTATTTTTCAGGGTATCACATCTAACGGACAAGGGCAGCCTATTCTTTCAAAAGCATTTGTGATCGGTCGCTCTTTCATAGGTTCGCAAGTGGGAAATAAAGAAAGCTTTGATGATTTTGTAAAGGAGTTCAGGCTGTTTGACGATCTGCCTACGCTGGAGATAGAACAAGCGCATCTGGACATATTGCAGGCCATGTTGCCGGATGCCGTAAAAACGGCTATGCAGCTATACACGCAAATATTGCAGGGCAACCTTGCGGATGACATAGAGGATAAGCTGCATGTTTACGAGCAAAAATTAAACAAGTGGCTGGTGAATTCAGAAAGGCAACTGGAACTTCAGTTTGGCATGGAAGAAGCAGGGGTGCTGCGCACACATAAAGACAGGAGAAAGAAAGACATAGATTACGTGCATAAGCAAACCAAGGAGTATTATGAAACCTTCTTCCAGTTAGAGAATGATCCCTATTTGCGGTTGCTAGCCGTTTTTTACAATGCATAACAGATACATACAAGCATGATCAGGTTTATAGAAAATATCGGCGACTACTATTCCCAACACTTTTTTACGGATGATTTCCATAAAAAGGTGTTTGATAAGGCCGGTTATATTACCCAGAAAAAAGATAGTGATGGCAATAAAACCGCCAATCACCTGACAGAAATAAATGCCCGGATATCGCCATTACGTGAAAAATACTTCCGGTTTAAAAATGACCTGCTAAACATACAGCGGGAGAAAGACAAAGTAAAACGCACCAGCGATTTTCACCGGGAAGTGCTGGATGCACTTGGCTATATCAACGGAACACCTGAATACAATCACCCCGTTTTTATCAATGATACCGAGGTGATACCGGTGAGGTATAATTACAGCAAGGGCGGCAAACCTTACCTGTTCATTATGGAAATGAAAGCCATAGTGCATGAGGGCGATAAAGAACCCATGGGTATCTATGAGCAAACATGGGATAGAGGCGAATGGAAAGAGGTGTTTCCCACCACTTGGGGCGACATTATTTTGAAGCCGGACGTGATCAAAGAAGCATTATCTGAGCTTTTCCTGCTACCGGAAGATGAGCGGCCTACCTATGTCATCATGCTGGCAGGAGCTAAGATATTCCTGATACACTATGAAAAGTGGAAATACGACAGTTTCCTGCTTTTTGATCTGGAGCAACTGTTTGCTGAGGTGGTTAACAATCGCGATTACCTGGCGTTGTTTTATGCCCTGCTAGCTAAGACAAACTTCCTTGGGAGTACAGACAGCCTACTGCAATCGCTGGACGAAGATGCACATAAAGCAGCCTATGGTGTAACCCAAAACCTGAAAAAGGGTGTTATCTATGCGGTAGAGAGCCTGGCCAATGAGGCGATATGGTATAAGAAAACAAGTGCAAAAACACATGATGAAAAGCAAGCGATAGAAAAGCTAATGGCTGAAGATAGGTTTGCGAGAGCATTGAAGGACGAATGTTTGTCATTGGTATATCGCTTGCTGTTTCTGTTTTATGCCGAGGCTCGTGAAGACTTGGAGATATTGCCGGTTAAAGACCTGACCTACCAGAAGGGCTACAGTCTGGAAATGCTGAGGGACCTTGAAATGGTGCCACTTACCACCGATTCATCACGCAACGGTTATTTCATCTCTAAAAGCTTGTGGAAATTATTTGATCATCTACATGCCGGGGTAAAAACTAAGCATGGTTTTGAAATGAAACCATTGGATTCACCACTGTTTGATAATGCAGAACTGAACCACTTATCCGGTGTTCAGTTTCGCAATGTGGTATTGCAGCAGATTATTAGGCGGCTATCGCTGAGTGACTCAAGTGGCAAAAAACGCAGGGGTAGAATTTCGTATGCCAACCTTGGCATCAACCAGCTTGGCAGCGTGTATGAGAGCTTGCTGGCATTCAGCGGCTTTTTTGCAGCCGATACGCTGATAGAAGTAAAAGCGGCTGACGACCCGAATGATACTGAAGACACCTTCCTTGTGCCATTGGCAAGGAGAGATGAGTTTAAAGAAGCCGAAATAGTAAAGGATAAGGATGAATACGGCAACCCTATACACGACAAGCAAATACCAAAGGGCCAGTTTGTATACCGGTTGAACGGGCGTGACCGTAAAAAGTCAGCGTCTTACTATACACCAGAGGTGCTGACACAAACCACAGTGAAATATACGCTAAAGGGTATAATAGACCTGCTAAAAGAGCGTATAGATAAGAACGACAAAGACGATGGCAATGTAGCCGATGAGCTGCTGGCCCTGAAAATACTGGAGCCTGCCATGGGTGCTGCCGCCTTTCATAACGAGGTCATCAACCAATTAGCAGATGCTTACCTGGAACTGAAAGAAACGGAAGAGGTGCGCAAAGGCCGCACACGTATAGTACCCGGTAGCTATAACGATGAGCTACAAAAAGTAAAAGCCTTTATAGCGGCCAATAATGTATATGGAGTGGATCTGAACCCCACCGCCGTAGAGTTGGGCAAGCTATCGCTGTGGCTAAACTGTATGCACCGCAATATGGAGACCCCGTTCTTTGCCCACAGGCTGGGCACGGGTAATGCCGTAGTGGGCTGCTGGCTAAAGGTGTATGACGAGCAGGATGTAGTAATAGAATACCCCAAAGAAGGCACCAGCAAGCAACGAAGCTCACCCATGCCACGTGCATGGTGGGCAAAAGCCCCTAAGCGGGTGCGTTGGGCTACAAAGGGCTATACCCGCAAGCCGGGGCAATATTACCACTTCCTACTCCCTGATGATAATATGCTGGCATCGGTAGGCATATCACTGATAAAGGAAGAGATAGGCGATAGCCAGCGAAAGACCATAAATGCGAAGAAAAAAGAGTTTGTGCAGCCGCTTACCCGGCAGGAATGCGCGCGGCTGGAAAAGATATGCACCGTAATTGATGCCCTGCTGGAAGAACACTACCGGCAGATAAAGGGCATTATTAAAGACACCACAAGTGCCTATGCCGTATATGGACAACTGGCACCGCAGATGGCCATGAAAGGTTATGATGAAAAAGAACGGCTGGCCGAAAGCCGTAATGCTCGGAGTGCGCCATTTTACAAGCTGCGCATGATAATGGACTACTGGTGTAGCCTGTGGTTTTGGGATGCACGGCAGGCAGCCGACTTCCCTACCCGCAGCCAGTGGTATAGCGAGGTGGAGAATATACTGGGTGTAGACCTGGCTGCGCTGGGCGATACTACCGACCCCAAGGCCATACTGGAACACATAAAAAAGTACGGTGCCGATAAATGGAGCCTGCACGGTAGTGATAACCGGCTAGACATAATTACCCAACTACGCGATCAGCACCGTTTCTTTCACCATGAGCTGGAATTTGTAGAGGTATTTAAAGAAAGAGGAGGCTTTGATGTAATAGTGGGTAACCCACCATGGGTAAAGGTGACTTTTGAGGAAGCAGAATTAATCAGCGAAAAATTTCCTGAAAGTGCTATAAGAAATGAATCGGCTCCTCAAATAGCTAAACGCCGAGGTCCTTTTATTTCAATACCCGCACAAAAAGAGTTGTATTTCAAAGAGAATGTTTCATTGGAAGCCATGGCTACTTTTTTGAACTCCCCTCAGTGTTATTCTTTGCTTAAAGGACAGCAAACAGACTTGTATAGGTGCGTAATTGTTCAGGCTAATTCATCATTAAATCCCAACGGATTTTGTGGCTTAGTTCATCCTGAAAGTATTTATGACGATCCTAAAGGGGGCATTTTAAGAAAGTATTTGTATAAGAAGTTGAAATTCCATTTTCAATTTAAAAATGAAAAAAAGCTATTTGATATACACCATGAAAATATCTACGGATTGAATATCTATTCAGGAAGTAATGCCACGCTGAATTCAAGCAGCAAATGCAACGTTATGTAAATTTAGCAATTTAATTGGTGAGGTAAAATTGTTCTTTTTTCTAGGCCTGTTGTTGAGCTTTTCTTGCACTTTATCTATCCTGTCCTGCGATATTGCGTTGAGGT
>CAIUZK010000215.1 GCA_903903635.1 uncultured Bacteroidota bacterium | reverse complement strand
GGATGAATATCACTTTAGATATAACAGAAGACAAAAAATGGGGGTAATCTTTGATACCCTTATAAAAAGAATGGTCAAAAATGATCCAATACGCTTGTTATCAAAGGATTGATATTGCGACCTAAGTGCCTATACCTATATTTTTATTTGCATTACGGTCGAGATGCTCAATGCTCTTTGCTTTGCCAGCTCTGCTTTTTCTCCTTTAAAGAGTTCATCCACTGTCGCCAGAAACAAATCCTGCCACTGCTTGAAATGTTCAGCTGAGAGGGGGTGTTTTTTATGGAATGCCTGATGAATCTGTAATGGGTTTCCCATATAGCCACCTGTATAGAATACTGTATTCTCCCAGAAGTCATACATTACCGGAAGGTGTTTGTCCCAGTTTACATGAGCAAAGAACTGACCAATTACCGGGTCGGATTTTACTTTATCATAAAATCTGTTGATCAAAATCTCAAGGTCACTTCGTCCTATAATGTCTGTTTTCATTGCTACAAGTCTTTACGGTTAAATTTTCTCAATGAGTACAACAGCGGTAAAAGAATCCAGAGTATCATAACGGAAAAGGAAACAAATAACCCTTTTTCAGTTCCATAAAATTCCTTAAAAACAGCGCCGGTATAACCCATCAAAGCAGATACATCCATCTTGAGCAGTATAAGGATGCGACCAAGGTCGATAGGGTTAAGTGCGCTTATAATTATCATCGCCTTTTCCAGGGGGTAATCTGAAAACTGGAACAGTAAGAACAATACAAGCCCATCATAAACAAGCGAAAAGAAAAGCCATAACAATATTGAAAAGCCTATTCCCTTGGCCTTGTCTCTTGTGCGTACGGCAGCCACCATAGCCAGTGATGCAAAAATGACAGAGATCAATACTCCGTTCACTATCATCATCAATCCGGTTACAGAGCGCACATAGATCAATAATGGTATTCCTGCACCGATAATAAAGGCTAAAGATAGCGCTCCTGCAAGGCCGGTAAATAATGAAAGCCAGATGCTCTTTCTTTTTATGGGCTGGCTTACCAATAACTCAATAAACTCTGAGCTGTTGTAAATATAAATTGTGGAAAATATTATACTTACTAACGGCACTATGAAGAGGATAAGGTTCAGGAGTGTGAGCAATCCTTTTTCCGCATTGTCTTCCAGACTGAACACACAGAATGTAATGGCAAAAAGAAATATTGTATAAGCCAGTACGATCTTATTCCTGAGGATATCGAGGAGTATGTATTTTACGATCTTGATCATGGCGCAGGCTTGGTCATTAATTGTGCAATGGCACGTGATAATTTGTTCTCTCCTGTATCCACTTTTAGCGCCTCCATTGTTTTATAGAGCATTATAACACCATCCTGCATATAAACAATGTGAGTAGCCAGTTCTTCAAGCTCGCTGAGAATGTGTGAGGTTATCAGAAATAGTTTCCCCTTTTGTTTTTCGGCTGCTATTTTTTCTTTGAGCGCTTCAGATGCAACCGGGTCCAGGCCAGCGGTAGGTTCATCCAAGATCAGTATTTCCGGGTTAAACAAAAATGCAATTGAAGCACTTACCTTCTGCATGGTGCCGCCAGATAATGTACCCATGCGTTTGTTGTACAAGCCCTTCAGTGAAAATGCTTTTATAAGGTCTTCATCAATTGATGACGGAGATTGTCTTATATCTGTAAGCATATCCATCACCTGTCCTATTTTCATCTGGTCGGGATACCTGCCTACCTGGGGCATATAGCCAATGATTGACCTGTATTTCCAACCGGTAGCTATACTTTCACTTTTTAGTTTTATAGTACCTGAATCGGGCACTACCATACCCAGGATGCATTTAATAAGCGTAGTCTTGCCGCAGCCATTAGGGCCAACAAGGGCAATACTCTGCCCTGATCCTGTTACTATGGAGACATTATTCAACGCTTTCAGCTTTCCAAATTTTTTACTTATACTTATAGCTTCTATCATAACTGAAGGGGTTTCATTAACGGATGGTTGTCTTTCAGATTTTCTGGAGTAAGGCTGGGTATTACTTTTTCCGATTTGTCCAGGAGTGTAGTGATCAGGCTGTGGAAGAGCATCATTGCTGGTGGGTTTTTCTCCACAATCATACTATACATACTTACAGGCCGGTAGGGGACATCGCCTATTTTATCTTTATTGAGGTCATAGCCTTCGTACTTGTCCCAATAGTTGTAGTCGAAAGTGTTCAGTACCAAAGAACCATTCGTGCCCACATCAAAAGTGTTACCTAAGAAGTTGTTATTTTTAAGTTTTATATCCATGCAGCTTGCCTGTATCTTTAATGCCCAGCCATTTCCTCTGAACGTGTTTTTATACATCTCAATCCGGCTGCCCCCTTCCATAAAAATACCACTGGTGTTTCTCTCAAAAATGTTACCATCTATATAACTGTCTGATATTTCCTTAAGCAGCAAACCATAGGAGCCATCACCCCAGTTTTCTCTAAACGAATTATGAAACATATGTACATGGTTAGAGAACATGACAGAAACTCCTGCACCGTTGTTTTCAAAAATATTGACCGCGTAAGTATCATGACTGGAGAACATAAAGTGAAGCCCGTAGCGCAAATTCCCATTCGATAAATTCCGCCAGATTATCGAATGGGTAACAAACTCAAAGTAAATACCATCCCTGTGCCCGCTGATCGTGTTGCCTATTATCTGCATTGTATCACATTTCCAGCAGTGAATACCATTGCCACTTCTCTGCTCCTGAACCTGGTGCGCACTTAACTGGTTATTCTTAATGGTACAGTTCGTACAATTTTGTGAGTATATTCCAAAAAAGCAATCGTTGAAAATATTGTTGCGGATGGTTACATTATGCCGGTTGTATATTTTTAGACCAGCATAATCTACCGTACTTGATATGCCTGAGTTGTTAATTGTAAAGCCATCCACTGTTACCCAATCAGCTTTTACAGAAATGTTTTCATATTTATTCTCCCCATCCAGTACAGGATGATTGATACCGATTAGAACAATGGATTTATCTACAACCAGGTTCTTTTCGTGATAGGTACCGCCCTCTGCAATAAGTGTATCTCCATTACTTAGCTTTTGTAAGCCTGTAGTAATATCTGCAATTTCCTGGTGCGGACCTACTTTAATTGTTTTGGCATTAAGGGTAGTGCTATATAGTATACCGCAACACAATATCCAGGATGCCTTTTTCATCGGTTTAATGTCAGTTCAGTTTTTTCACCCGGATAGGTTTGTCTAATCCGTTCCATACTATCTTCATTACTGAATGCAGCAATATGCCCGTCCATAGGGCATTTAAAATCTTTACTTAACAGTAGGATGCATTTGTCTGTCTGAATGAGCGAGTTATTTCCACAAAAATCAGTAAGATAAACCGTCGACGTCTTTTTGATGCTTTTGTCCATCGCATCATAATAGCTGACCATGCAGTGAATATCATCAAATTTAAAGGTCTTCCCCGTATGTGTTACAATCTCTGCTCCAAACCTTGGATCTGAAATGGTCATTTTGCAGAAAGCACAGTTATCAGCTCCGGTTTTAATTGGTTCAGGTCCTGTAGTACAACTGCTTAAAAAGAAAAGTGGCAGCAATAATAACGCGGCAGCAGGATTTCTCTTTTTTGACTTTATACCATTCCGCCATTCAAAAAATACACATAAAAGCAGCAAAGCTCCACAACCTATAAATATCCATCCGCCCATATCAGGTATGGAATAAGCAGCAAAATTAAGCAATTGCTTATACCCGATGAGTGGGGGCTGGTAAGCCATCCCTGGTACTATTATTGCAGCAGTGGGATTAAGGTCGTGGCCGTAATTGTATTCCCATCGCCAGAAATCAACCATCGCAATAACTCCAAATGCAACAAATAGAAAGAATGCAGTATAAAACCATTTTTTCTTATTCAATAGTGCAACAAGCAGAAAAAACCCTATAAAGAAACCAATGCACCATGGAAGAATGGTAAATTCAGGAAAGTCTTTGTCATGGAGTGTTTTCATACCTATATAGTGGTTGAGGCCATTGATAATATCGACATTTCCCCTTATTCCGTTGGCATGGATCGCTAAACTCAGGCCCTCAGGATATTGAGGTGCATTAAGATCTATACGCCACATAGGAACAAACAAAACTGCTATAAGGCTTAAACCGCAAATTGCAACAATCCACCTAGTACCGATCATTAATTTATCACCTTGCATTTTGTTCTGGTTTGAGAAGTTACGCCGAGCCGGATTCAGCTTACTATAGGGAGATTACTCCACATTGGTAAGTTGAATCCGATATTTATGCGGCTGGTTACTTTGTAACCGGGAGTTGATTATTTACTTTTTAGCTGGGTCTTCTACAGGCATATTTTTCCCTGTGCTGAATAGCAAGGGTACATTACTGCCTGTTGGCGATACCCTGATATAGCCTGACATTTCCTGATGTAGCGCACTGCAAAAATCAGTACAGTACATCGGGAAAATACCAACACGGTCTGGCACCCATTTAATAGATTGTGTTTCACCAGGCATAATCAATAGTTCGGAGGTCAGAGCGCCCTTGATCGCGAAACCATGTGGCACGTCCCAATCCTGTTCCAGATTCGTAACATGCACATAAACCTCATCACCCATTCGGATACCTTCAATATTATCTGGCACCAAATGCGAGCGGATTGCTGTCATATAAACATCTACCCGATTTCCCTTGCGTTCCACTTTAGCTGCGCCTTCCCCTTTTGCAACAAAAGCATTGGCATTCTCTTCAATCTTATAAAATTTCACTGAGTTGTTCTTTATCAGATCGGCAGATACTGCCTGGGCATAGTGCGGTTCGCCAATAGTTGGGAAGTCGAGTATCATCTGCATTTTTTCACCTGTAATGTCAAAGAGTTGTGCGCTCTGAGCCAGCTCAGGGCCGGTAGGCAGATACCTATCTTTGGTAATTTTGTTGTAGGCAATCATATATTTAGCGTTTGGCTTGCGACTATCACCACCAGGCACACATAAATGACCAACTGAATAAAACGTTGGCACCCTATCCACCACTTTAAGTTCTTTAATGTTCCACTTAACCACCTCACTTGATACGAACATGGATGTATAGGCAAATCCATTCCCATCAAACTCTGTATGCAAAGGGCCTAAGCCAGGCTTCTTCACTTCGCCATATAGAGCTGCTTCATATTTGATAACAGGTATGCCCTGAAAGTCTCCATCAAATGCCTTATCAGCTATTGCTTTCAGTATTTTATCAAAACTGAATACCGGAATCAGCGCAGCAAGTTTACCACTACCAACGATGTATTCGCCGGTTGGGTCTACATCACAGCCATGTGGAGATTTCGGACAGGGAATAAAATAGCAAATATCCTTCAACTCCATAGCATTCAGTACAGTAACTTCTGTTTTAATTTCAGAAGTAGCCGTATGGGTCTTCTCGTTATAAACATTGTGGGCGTACTTTGTTGCTATTTTTTTACCCTTCCCTTCTTTCAGGTACTCTTCCGCCTTTTTCCAGTTAACTGCCATGATGAAATCCTTATCTTTCTGCGAAGCGTTTACTTCAAGCAAAGTATTAGCCTGCTCAGTATTGTAGCAACTGAAGAAGAACCAGCCATGAGATTTGTCTTTACCAGCGTGAGAAAGATCGAAATTGACACCGGGGCATTCCAACTGGAATGCAATATCCATTTCGCCTTCTTTGCCCACTTTTATAAAGCTTATGTGGCCCTTAAAGTTTTTCTTGTAGGTATTGATAGGCACATCTCCGTCTTCATAATCGGGTGGCACACTGAAACGGGTGCCAGCCACCACGTATTCAGTATTCTGTGTAATAAAAGGAGAGCTATGATTACCTCCACTGTTTGGTAATTCAATTATCTCTGCTGTACGGAATGTCGTGAGATCTATTCTTGCTACACGAGGCGTGTTATTGGCGTTGGCAAATACCCATCTGCCATCAATTTCGCCATTTGTCTGGGACAGCTCGGTGTGGTGCAGGTCGTCCCAAGGAACTGAGCCATGTGATGTCATAAGCATAGGCTTGGTTTCTTCGCTGTATCCATAACCCTTTTCAGGGTCCATAGAGAATACAGGGATTACCCGAAGCAACCTGCCACTTGGCAAGCCATATACACTCAATTGACCGCTGAATCCACCTGACACAAAATTGTAAAACAAATCGTATTTCCCCGGAGCCACATAAGCTTTTGCAGCGGCATCGTTGGTAACTGCGCTTTCTGCATTTTTAGGTTTGCACGAATTTATCCCGATTACGAGCGCTATAGCACCCGCTACTGTAAAATATTTAAGATGTCTCATAAATAATTGTTTTTGGTTGATTTATATATTAAGAAATTTATTTTAGTTATTTTGCGCCGTCATTTTGCCTCATGAACTCATACAATGCACGGGCCTCGTCATCGCTTAGGTTCTGGTTTGGCATTCTCACAAGGCATAGTTCCAGCAGTGCCTGCGCTTTGGGGTCTTTGTTAAGCATAGCATCAGTATTAGTTACAAAATTCATGATCCACTCGGGCGTGTGCCTTTGCGTTACACCCTGCCAGCCAGGTCCCACCAGTTTTTCGGTTGTCAGTTTGTGGCAGGAACCGCATTTTACATCAAAAGTCCTTTTACCGTTGGCAGCCATTCCTGCATCAAGTGCAGCCGGTATATCTACATGGGTGAATTTACCTTCCCCCCTGTTAGGGTCGTAAGAAGGATTGCCATTCGCTTCTTTTTTTGAATCATCTGCTGTATATGGATTTTTGCCCGAACTTGAACCGTTTCCGCCACAAGAAGCCAGCAAGATCCAGATAACCGGTATTAGCAACATTATTTTCATATTTCTGATTTGTTGTTGAAAAATTGACGATGCAAGATTACGCAACTGCAAAAGGGTCGATTATGCGTGGAATCATAAATGAGAAAAATTATTTTTTTTCAAGGGAATTTTCTTTTCAGAGATATTTCTATAAAACGTTGGCAACTAAAGCATTAGAATTATTTTGTCTTCAGCAAGTCGTGAATATGATTTTAATCATACCAGTACCTGCCTGTAATCATGAATATTAGTTATTGTTTCATCTACTTTAGCATATCATATTATAATTGATATCAATGGTAGATATTGCTTACTTACTTGCAATGGGTGGTACTTATAAGAAAGTTACCGCAGGAGACGTAATCTTTTTTGAAGGTAACAACTGTAATTTCTATTATCAGCTTGTAAGCGGTAAAGTGAGGTGGGCTAACTTTAATAAAGAAGGCAAGGAATATTTGCATATGGTGGTAGAACCTGGCGAATGTTTTGGTGAACTGCCACTCTTCGATGGCGGATGTTATGCGGCAACTGCTATTGCAGATGAGGATTCGCTGATAATAAAACTGCAGAAGGCCACCTTTCATCAATTGCTGGAGGAACATCCGGACATACACTTTTCGTTTTCCAAACTTCTGGCTCAACGCCTCAGGTTCAAATTCTTCATGCTTACCGAACTGCTGCATAATGAACCTGAAGAGCGGATTAAATCACTTATATCCTACCTGTGGCAACACAAACATAATGTT
Source organism: uncultured Bacteroidota bacterium (assembly GCA_903903635.1). Taxonomy (GTDB): domain Bacteria; phylum Bacteroidota; class Bacteroidia; order Chitinophagales; family Chitinophagaceae; genus Nemorincola. The sequence continues at coordinate 6,243 of CAIUZK010000215.1, read as the reverse complement.
TGCACCGAATGTGGCAAACTAAAACTCACCAGACAACAGATCGCTAACATGACCTGTCTTCGGGTTGAAACAGTTATCAGGGTAATGAGGCATATGCATCAGCGCGGTGAGATTCTCATAAGGAAAGGCAGAGTATTTTTCGGAGAGAGTGTCTCGTTTCTCGAAGAAAAACGTCCCTGTTAAATCAAATCGTCTGCGATAAAATCAAGATTATTTCTCTGGTATTATTTGTTGTATTTGAGTTTTGAAATTATGATTAGTAAGGCTCCGCATAACAGCCAGATGCTTACTATCCATAATAACGATGCATAAAAACTATTGCTAACCATAAACATATTTCCGAACCCTTGTACCATTAGAATAACTTCATTTGCAATCACACCTCCCGCGAATGTTATGACTGCAACACGTGTTAACAGCGATGCAGAATTAAGGTTGCCGGTGTAAAGCAGGTGAGCCAAAATATACAGCGTAATAAATCCGAGCAATACTAAGTGAAGGTATCCGACTATTATTGCCCTGTCTCCATAAACCAATTTACCAAGTGACGGTATAATTGTTCCTATCTGCAATAGTGATTTTAATAAAAATGCAATGATAGATAGTAACCCTGCATTTCTTGCAAAGGAAGGAATTGCCTTTAGATGGTCTTTAATAGATTGTAAAGTACTGATTAGCAATATAATAGTTATCAAAATAGAAATACTGCCAATCACTGCCATCGTCCTTATTCCGGAATTCACAAAATGGAACAAATAGGAAATGAACAAAGTTGGGATCACTGAAATACTGATCAGCCATGCAAATTGTCGCGCTCGTCGAAGTTGTCTTTTATCAAAATTCTTATACAAAACATTAAAGAAAAGAGCAAAAACCGATAACGTAAAAAAACCATTATATTGGAAATGAAGATAGGTATATATAGAATCCCTGTACAAGAGTGAATTACCTGAATGACTAGCCATTATATATGCAAGGGTAAATGGGCCAACTGACGAAATGGAAAGGCAAGCAATCGCTGATATACTGAGTATTCTTACTGTCATTTCAGCTTTAACTCTGACAATATCTCTTATAAACAGGAAGCTGAACGCATAAGTTACAAGAATGAAAAGTGTCGAGAACATAATTGAAAAGAACGCATAACCCTGACAGAGAAATGAAATGAGCATTCCTGCGGCATTGAGCAATAACCCCAGCAATAACCACTGATATCCTTTCTTGTTACTAAAATGATCAGGTAAAATTTCATAGATCATCAAAGTCAATAACACTATTGTTATCCACCCGCCAAAAGCAAAATGAGAATGTGCGTGAAGCACATTCTTGAAATCAATAAACCTTAATGGAAATAATATTTTGCTTCTTAATGTTACTCCCAATAAGGCTACTATACAAAGGTTCAAAAGGGAAAGTGTAATCCAAAATTGCTTTTTACTCTTCATGTGCGCATATAATATTTTTATTGTGCTATCCTTTAGAACAGATCTTAGACCTTTTGAATAAACTAATTTTTCCCGTCATTGTTACGCATGAACTCTAGAATGTTACGGGCATCTTCATCGCTAATATGTTGGTTGGGCATACGCACCAAGCACTTTTCGAGCATCGCCTGTACTTCCGGATCTTTGTCGATCATCTCATCTGTATTAGTAGTAAAATTCATAATCCACTCCGGTTTTCTCCTGTCTGTCACTCCTTTCCATCCGGGACCAACTAACTTCTCGTCATTGAGTTTATGACAGGCATTACATTTTACATCGTATATAGCCTTACCTCCGGCTACCATTTTCTGGTCAAGCGGAGAAGTTAGTTTTACTTCTGTAAACTTTCCCTTTCCTTTCGAGTTATCTGTTACTACAGGAACTCCGGATTTATCACCGGGCTCCTTCATGGTTGCATTTGGACTGTCCCCCGCAGGTTGAGGATTTGAACCACAACTGTAAATGAACAGACTGGTTAGTATTACTGCTGGTAAAAGATTCTTTAGTTTCATAATTGCATTTTTTTATTTTGAATTATTTGGCAAAGTTCCAACAACATGTTATTGCCAGATATGACTGCAATCATAAAGCGGACAAAATTGTCTTTAAAATTTAGATTACGTGAGCTAGAGAAAGTTCATACTTTGGTTGAAAGGCAGCCCAATTCCCGCAATATCGGGAGATTATACTCTTTTATTGTTGCATAACACTTTTTAATGGAGGTAGAAGACCAGGATAACTTTGTATTTCTAGCACAACTACTTTTTATGCTTGTTCTTGAGCTTTTTGATGGTAAATTCCAGACAGAACGTCTCTTTTTCAATGTTTTTGTCCATGTATCCTTATTGCGGTTAATCTTTTTGCAAAGAATATCAATCCAAATCTAATGATAATCTAATTATTCTGCTTATGAAAATAAATGGCGGGCAACTTGGAAATAAAAGCATTGAAACAGTGACCAAACCGAAATTAATAGCCTTCATGGTACCCTGTATCAAAAAACAAAATCTAAAGGGCTTCAATAATAATTTTCGCTGCAATATCAATGCTATCTTGTTCATTGAGCGCTAAAATAGGCAACCAATTTATCGATCCATCTTCTTTTAATAGATCAATATTATTCCAATAAGTCAGACTAACCTGATATGTTAAAACAGGCTTATTGTCATTAAATATTACCTTATACATATTCATGGTACAATAATATAATCTTGATATAAAGCATAAAATGATTATCGTTAATTAAAAAGGTGATTTTGGTTGGTTTGTATAATCTGGATTTGTTAAGCTGATTTTTAAAAATTTGAACTATTTTATTGTTATAGGATTTCTGTAACTTAGCTCTTGATAGGGTTTATAGGGGCTGGCCTGTTCTCAGGCTGGCTTTTTTATTGCCGCTCATTAGTTCTATTTTTGAAAGTCCGTAACTACGCGTGGATTGGTTTCTTAAACCAGGGGCTTCATACAATAATGAGCTCAGTTAAAGATTTTTCGCTCTATTATAGCCACATATTCATTTCCAACGGCGGTTTCGGTGAAGTAATGCAGGGCATTCAGCATGGCCTCCCAATGGTAGTAGCAGGTATGCATTAAGGCAAAAATGAAATCAATGCTCGCACCAATTATTCCAGATACGGTATTAATTTAGGGACAGAAACGCCAAAACCAGAACAGGTGACAAATGCAGTGAACAAAATAATTGCAGATCCCACATTCAGAAACAACATCCAGCGACTGCAAAAAGAATTTTCGGGTTATAATGCAAATGAGTTATTCACTGGCTACCTTCAGCAGGCACTCAACTAAAACTTAAAACTTCTCTATAATGTGTATATGTATTTTCTATTCTCTTAGATGAAATTTAATAGTATCAGAGACCACTGTACTTATATTCTTTGTACTTGATTATGGCAGTGGCTGCTGTAAAACATGGGCGCAGTGTCCTGGAACTTCTGTTCTGATTTTCCGGCTTTAGTAGCTTTATTGAATCGGCCTTTATACACTGTATAGCTAAATCCGTTTTAGTAACCGGAAGTGTATAGCTATTTTAGGGTGTCTCAATGACAATTTCACTAATTCTTTTATTTCCCTTAATTATCTTTCACTATGGTTAATTGGTACACAATTCAAACACAATTCCCGCAGAATTAAAACTGTATTCTCGGTTAATAAATTTTATTTCTCAAACCCGGTATAAGTTCACCTTCCTCATTCACCCATTCCGGCAAACAATAATAATTTCCCCTCACCCCCTTCAATTTATAAGGAATTAACCTGCCATGTTGCATAGCCACATTAAGAAATGCCGACAAAAACTTTTCCTTGCTGACTTTTTTATGTAATACCGGCTCTTTCTTCTGTAGTACCTCTATAATTTCGGCAGAACGGAGGGGTTTATTAGCCTGCGAGACTAAAAAGACGATCTTGCTGATCCACGACCAGCTATAATCATAATGTTCGGCAGGAGTTTCATGCTTTTTCAGCTTCCTTTTCAGCTTTTCGTTTTCGGTTGTAAGGTTTTTGACCTGATCAAGGGCTTCTTTCAGTTCATTTTGCTTCTCTGCGACCTGTTTTTTTAGGTTTTTGACCTTTATTTCCAGCCGTGCAATGGTGAATTCAGCATTATTTGACATAACCGCAATGATTTTCCGTATAAAATCCGAATGTTCTTAATCCAAATCTAACTCTACTCTAATGTCCGGGCAAACATCGACAATGATTTTCTGACTACCGGGAAAATCGGAGCCGAATACGATTAAATCGGCAAATAGGGTTTTTGTCTCGTCCTGAGCTACATTCATCTCATTTCTTTAACGATGCAATGATTTCTCTGAAGCTGCCTAATGCCGCTTCAAGGTTTTCAACTATATCTTCTGCCAATACATCAGGGTCAGGTAGATTGTCGAGGTCTGCCAGCGACTTGTCTTTTATCCAACTGATATCCAGGCTGGTTTTATCACGGGCTATTATCTCTTCATAGCTATACCTGCGCCAGCGCCCTTCCGGGTTGGTATCTACATTAAAGGTTTCTTTGCGTTTATGTCTGTTTTTAGGGTTGTAGCAATCTATGAACTCCTTAAGGTCATCAGGCTTTAGCGGGTTCTTTTTTAGTGTATGATGTATGTTGGTACGATAATCAAAAATCCAAACCTCTTTTGTCCATGCCTGCTTTGCGGCTGGCTTGGCATCAAAAAAAAGTACATTTGCTTTTACTCCATTGGCATAGAATATACCGGTGGGCAGCCGGAGTATAGTATGCAGTTCAGTAGTTTCCAGCAGTTTTTTACGCACCGTTTCACCGGCACCGCCCTCAAATAGTACGTTATCCGGTATTACCACCGCCGCCAGCCCCGTAGTTTTGAGCATGGTACGGATATGTTGCAGGAAATTCAACTGCTTATTGCTGGTAGTAGCCCAGAAATCCTGCCGGTTATAAGTAAGGTCTTCTTTTTCTTGTTCTCCTTCTTCGTTGGTGAACGTTTGGCTGCTCTTTTTGCCAAAGGGAGGATTAGCCAGTATATAATCAAACCGCTCTCCGTTATCGGCTATCAGGGCATCAGCAGGGGATATGAAGTTGTCACTGTCTATGTCGCCTATGTTGTGTAGAAACAGGTTCATCAGTGCCAGCCGCCTTGTTCCGGCTACAATCTCATTGCCATGAAAGGTTTTGTATTTAAGGAACTGCTTTTGTTCTTTATCAAGGCTTTGCGCAGCTATGTAGTCATAAGAAGCCAAAAAGAAGCCTCCTGTACCGCAGGCAGGGTCAGCTATCGTTTTCATCGGTTGCGGCTGTAAGCAGGCTACCATTGCCTTTATCAATGCCCGTGGGGTAAAATACTGCCCGGCACCGCTCTTGGTATCTTCGGCATTCTTTTCCAACAACCCTTCATATATTTCGCCCTTTACATCTGCACCCATTACCGTCCACTGCTCTTTATTGATCATATCAATGAGCTTGTAAAGCTTGGCCGGGTCTTGTATTTTATTCTGGCTTTTGGTAAATATCTGACCCAGTATTCCTTTCTGGCCACCGAGCTCACGCAGCAGGGTCACATAATGTACTTCCAGCTCGGCCCCCTTTAACACTGTAAGGCTATCCCAGCTATACTGTGCCGGAATAGGCAGCTTGCGGTTGTAAGGTGGCTTGGCATATTCATCCGCCATTTTAAGGAAGAGCAGATAAGTGAGCTGCTCCAGGTAGTCGCCATAGCTTACACCATCGTCACGAAGGGTATTGCAGAAAGACCAGACTTTGGATATGATACTATTGGTAGAAATGTTATTGTGTTTTGACATTTAATTAAGGTAAAGTGTTTTTACCGGTAAAAATTTCTTTTGTTCTGCAAGCCGGTACTGTGGAGAACTTTTCAATATTTTGAAGTTTCCCGATTGAACCCACGTAAAGGACGGATTACCTTTATGCCTGTTCATTTCCGGGGCGTGTTCATTCAGCCAATCTTTTAACCATTGCAGTTTCTTAAGTACCACACTTACCTCACTTGTATTGGCACTATGGACCTCTACAAAGTGAATTTTTGATTTATAACCAATTGCGTAATCCCATCGATTTGCAGCAGGGTATTTTTTAGCAACGGCAGCGTCTATATCTACACTACCTTCGCAAGGGTCAGTAAGGATTATTTTTTTGCTATAAGCCCCAAGTGCTCTAAGTCCGGGCATATAAGCTCCGGCAATATCTGGCGTTGCGGCTATGGCACTTTCTATTACAGTCATCATGTTGGGCTAAATTAAATTATAG
>CAIUZK010000214.1 GCA_903903635.1 uncultured Bacteroidota bacterium | reverse complement strand
ATGTGGAAGCGTCCCGCTTCCGAACAAACCCTTTACCACCCATTAGTTTTCCAACCAATATCTCCCAAAACCCATAACAAAACCCCATAATTTAGCCACTCCCGAATTTCACACCACACTCCTAACATATACTCAACTAATCCTCAACCATTTAGCCCCGAAAAAAAATCTATGATAGATCGTATACGGTCTGTCATAGTACGAAATCCGTACTGTCATAGATTTTCAATTTCCCAAATCCAAATACCTATTCGAACTTTGGGGCCAAAGCAGCATTGCATGTTAGGGTATGCCCTGAAACCGAGTTTTTTTTAAGTATTCATTAGTTCAGGAACATTCTCGATAATTTAGGTACTGAGCTTGCCGAAGTATAATGATAATAATAATTTGTTTTTCGATAAATTAATAATAGTATAATAAGTAGAGAGCCCGAAAATTTCGCTACAAATTTGTAAATAGCTAAAAACCAATAAGTTGCAATTTTAAAAAACTTCCGTTTTCCGAAAACTTCCGGAAGCAAACCAGAAGTTTTTCGCCGAAAACCGGAAGCAAAACCAGAAGCATCCGGAAGCAAAACCAGAAGTTTTATGAAGCAAACCAGAAGTATCTCAAATGACGGTACGCAATAATTGATAATATAATATGCATCAAAAAAATCACCCGTTCCCGTTTTTCCGTATTCACAGAGCTGAGAAATTCCACTGGCCTAAGGTTGTCTAAAAAACAAAATGTTCTTACAGATTCAGCATCGCTTCATCCCAATATTTGGAAGCCCACCAGTGAATCATAGCTCATTCTACTTCACCCTAGCTCCTTCCTGATTTAGGGAAGGTGCTCCGAATGCGTTCGGAGCGTAAGGGTAAAAGAGGGATGGGGAGAGGTACCCATAACGAATATTTTTTTCTTTGCTAACGAAAATACATAACTAAAATGTTATCTTTGGATAGGCCACTTTTAAACAACATTCCCAAACCTCTAAAAATCAGCCTGTATGAAGAAAACAATACTTGTAACGCTGAGTTTTTTCCTTACATTTTTTTGCTCTGCCCAGGTAGGCACCCGCTGGTACAATTATGGTCAATATCTTGCCAACTCAACCACCGTATCCTATACCAATTTTAATATCTGGAACGATACCACGGCTACTTTCGGCAGCCCCCTCTATGGCATTTACCAATCTAATAATTTTGTGTCGGTAGGCTTGTCATTCGACCCCTTTGTCACAGCCTGGAATAACCCTGCTCTTTATGGCAATACCATACGCATACGCCCCAGCGATGCCTACACCATCGACTCAGTGAGGATTCAGGGCAGCTACATGCGCAACCCGGCAAAGCCGCTGGTTAACGATACCCTGGTGCTCAGCTTTGTTTATGGCAATGGTACTGTTTCATCCAACCTGCCTGATTATTATTTCTTTGGGTCATCATTTCTTGGCTGGTATGGCGCCGACACCATCAACTTCCTAAACTTGTCACACGACAGTATCCATAATAGGGCAGGTAGCTATACTGGTGTTCCCACGGCCCCCTATGTGCAAAAGATTGTTTTAACCGCTGCCGATGGTGCTTCTTCATTCGATCGTGTTATTGCGTTAAACACTCCTTTTGCAGTACCGGCTCACAATTGTGCGGCTATGTCGCTCACCTTTGTAAGCGGCGATCCGTCCTTTATCACTTTCGATACCGTCACCTACATTTCAGGAACCAATAAATATGGAGCCTTTGCTCCTAAGGTGGAATATGCAGGTTCAACATATTACCCTGCATTCCCGCCTTACTCCCGTCTCGATAGTAATGCAGGTTATTTTAAGGTGGAAGGCTCCACCGATGCTGGATGGGGTGGGAAGTATATTCCCAATTGGGCATGGACAGCAGGCGGATCAGCTGCAATGGTTCAATACCCGGTTATTGAATATCATATCAACTGCCCTACATGCCCGCTCAATGATAGTATAACAGGTAAAAAGTATCTGTGCGGAGAAGTCGACGATACTTTACACGTCACCTCGCCAGGCGGTACCTGGAGCAGCAGTAATCCGTCTGTAGCAATTGTTGGGGCAAGCACCGGCATAGTTACAGGGTTATCTACCGGTGTGGTTACCATAACCTATACCCACGGAGTCAATTATACCACAACTTCCTTTACAGTTGATCCTGTTCCCGGGGTTATTACCGGCACTATGCCAATATGCACCGGCGATACGGCTCACTTATCAAATTCTGTACTAGGAGGCAGGTGGACCAGCAGCTCACCCGCAGTGGCCTCGGTAGGTTCGGTTTCCGGAATACTGAACCCCATTACGGCCGGCACAGTAACCATCACTTATACAATAGATGGACATTGCTCCGCAACATGGCCTGTAACTGTAAACGCATCCCCATTACCCATTACAGGCGATACGCTTACCTGCATGGGCGCCACAGATACGCTTGCTGATGCCACGCCGGGCGGAACATGGCACAGCAGTAATGTTTCAGCAGCCACAATAAATACAGCAGGCCATGTTACGCCTGTGTCGCCCGGCGCCACAACCATTACCTATTTAATGCCCGACGGTTGCGCGGCAAGCCTTCCAGTTACCGTTTCCACACTTTCCTGTGAGTCGCTTACAGGTGTGCCTGCCACGGAAAGCAGCAGTGCCATCAGCATTTACCCAAATCCTGTTCACGATGAGCTAAATGTTACGGCTACAGAAAAAATACACTCCTTAACCATTGCCAGCATCCTGGGGCAAACTGTATATTCCCATGCCTGCGAGACAGAAAAATTGCTGATAAATGTAGCTTTATTACCCCCCGGCATTTACCTCTTAAAAATCAATGAAACAGAGATTAGAAAGTTCATAAAGGAGTAAAGCCGAGTGCGCGGAATCAGGCTTCACACTGGCCTAAGGTTGTTTTGAAAAATAAAATAGATTACTAGTCGCACCATCAAGCTTCTCCCATATGTGGTAGCATCTAATCACAACTATCCGGTACCCCCACTGGTCGAAGCATCGCGCTTCGCCCACTGGTCGAAGCATCGCGCTTCGTCCTTATATGTGGAAGCGTCCCGCTTCCGAATCTACTTCACCCCATCTCCTTCCCTAATTTAGGGCAGGTGCTCCGAATGCGTTCGGAGCGATAGGGTATAAGATCGATAGGGGAGTCACCACCACCAAACACAATTGGAAATTGGAAATTGATACATTGGAAATTAGCCCAAAGCATTGCGCAATACCTCAGTTCTTTGCCCTGGCTGAGTCATTTATTGCCCGGTAACAATTCGATAAGTTCACTGAGGCCGTATTATAATCAGGCTTAATCCTCAGGCAGGATTTGAAATTTTCCACGGCCTCGCTATATTTACCCATAACAAATAAGCTATACCCCTTATTGTTAAGCAGCAGGTAGTCATTAGGATTGTATTTCAATGCCGTATCAAGAGTGTTTACCGAACTGTTATAGTCCTTCAATTGAAAGTAAGCATCAGCCAGCCGCAAATACCCTTGTATGTTGTCCCGCTTCAACTCAAGTGATTTCTTATACAATCGTATCGCCTCAGGGTAATTTTTCCGGACACTCAAAAAATATCCTTTGGTAGTTAAAAGATTATAGTCAAGCGGCGCTACTTTTAAAGCGCTGTCTGTCATTTTTATAGCATTGTCATAATCATTTAATCCCAGGTAAGAATTGATCAGGTTTATATAAGCTTTGGTATAATCAGGTTTAAGCCGGATGGCTTTGGTAAGCAGATCCACCGACTCCTTATACTTTTTCTGCTCAAATAATAAATAACCTTTGCTATTCAGGGCCACAGGGTCATCAGGAAATTTTTCCAGCAGGTCTGTATAAAGCGTATTATCATTTTCCCAAACTTCGCAACGTACCTGCGTTGCATAGCAACATACCAGTGCAAAACCGGCAATTGCTATTATGCCTGCCTGCTTATAGGGCTTCAATTTGGGCTTATCAGTGCGATAAAGCCAATCAAAACACATGGCAATAATAAAAAACAAACCGATGTATGGTATATAGGTATACCGGGTTGCCATAATAGCGATCCCAACCGACAGGAATTGAAGTACCAGGATTAAATTGATAAAGAAAAACAAAAAACCGAATGCTACCATGCGGGTATATTTTAATGTTCTGTAAACACCGTAAAACAATAAAATAGCAATAACCGGAGCAGCGTAATAAAGGTAAGGCAAATGCCCGCCTTCAATCTTGGGGTAAGGATAAAAAATGGTAATGTTAACAGGTATAAGAAGCTTCAAAATGTAGTTTAGAAACGCATACGAAGCAAAGAAAGGCCGTTGCGATACAGGATAATAATCAACTATAAGTTTGTCCGATACCTGTGCCTTAATGGCAATAATTCCTAAAATAACTGAAATAGTAAAGAAGGGTATCTTTTCTATCCAGGCCCATTTGTCAAATTTGCGCCTGTAATAAAAGTCAAGCAATAACAGTACTAACGGAAAAACAATTGCAGCCGGCTTAGACAACGTGGAGAGAACAAAGAAGATAAAAGTAAGAACAATGAGCCGGTATATGTTTCGTTTATCCTGCGGAGTCGCCGTCATTTTGAAATTAATTGCATCCGGGTTTTCATCTTTCGCTTCTAAATACTTACAATAGGCTATTAATCCCGCAATGAAAAAGAAACCATACAGAACATCCTTTAGTTCAGAAACCCATGCCACCGACTCCACATGCATGGGATGAATGCCGAAGAGGAGGGAAACAATTGATGCTACCAATAGCTTTCTTCCGCTAAGCAAATAAATAAGCCAAAATACCAACAGCACATTGGCCAGATGGATAAAAATATTAACTGCGTGAAAGAATTGAGGATCTACACCGGCCGCATGATATGCCAATGTATAAGTAATCATCGTCAAAGGGATATAGTTGCCAAGAACATAATTTGGTTCAAAATAGTAAACTACCGCTTCCTGTATCGGTTTGCTGAGATTTTTGTTTTCGTAAACATGTCTGTCGTCATCCCAACTAATAAAACTGTTTTTAAAGGCAGGGGAAAAAGAGAAAAGGGTAATTATGCTGATAATGCCAAGCAAAGTAAATATTTTCCACGAGTTTGATTGAGTATTAGATTGTTTAACCGGATTTGCCTTTTTAGCAGATTTTTGGGTCATTTGCCCCGACTTATTCCCCATATTATTGGTTACCTGTTTTTTTAAAAATCACATTTACATGGCGAGAAACTGCAATAGCAATATGCAACGGTAATTATTTAGATTTTTTGTACGACTGATTTTCTTGCAAAAGCCGTTAAATAATCAGTAAAACTACTAATAATCAGTAAAACTAATAAAAACTTTCTTCGATTTTTTTTTAAAAATCAGAAGATAATTGCCTTTCCAATAGTTTGATTGTACCCGCAGCCGCTCAGGATTACTGCTGAAAAACTAAGCGGCAACAAAAACTGTTGTGACAACCACTATGCCGAACGGCCTGTATAATCGTATAAAAGGGGAGGCTGCCTCAAAAGTCGAAAAATTGAAAACATTATAGATAAAGCTCAATTAATATAAGTTCGACTTTTGCGACAGCCTCTCCCTCACGAGGTTATTCATTGCATTTTGTATTCCCGTTACAAATCTACTTTGCCTTTGTAACAACTTTTGTTGTGGTATTATTTACTTTCAGAAGATAAACGCCTGGCGGTAAATTTTCCAGTGAGATATTCGCTTCCATCGTGCGGTTAAAAGAGTAATCTCCTACTTTTTTCCCGTTAACATCTATTACTTGTACCATGTTTATTTCCTCGCTTGTAGATGTGATGGTTACAGCATTGTCTGTTGGATTGGGATAAATAGCTAAACCATTTACGGTTGACGTACCGTCTGATGGTGTTTGATGCATTGGTTTTTTTACAGTGCCTTTATTGCAATCCAGGTGCACAATTCGCTTAAATGTGCATGTATCACCTTTCTTATCCACCGCTTTAAATACAACCTCGATATCTCCTGTGAAGCCAAGCGGGAATGTAAGAATTACGTTATCCGTAGGCAGGGAGCTGTAATCAACCACTACCGGAGTGGTTGAAGGAAGGATATACCAATCATATTCTGCCATTGTCCATCCGGCTAATGTCATTCCATTGGCTGTTAAATTAAAACGGCAGGAATCCGGCATATTGCCGCCGACACCAAATACCCTGCAATGAACTGTATCAAATGCATTACAAGGTGGAGGGGCGCATGTTACGGTCTGTGTCATTGTAACCTGGCAACAGGGGCCACTTGAAGTATCCGAGAAATTTGTGTCTGTAAGAAAGACAGTTACGGTTACCACTGCTGAAGCGCCGGTGCCAAGCATAAAGGCATAATAATCTGTACCCGTATGATTATGATGTATTACTGATGGCCCTGCTCCTGACCACTCGTAACCGACTATATAATTAGATGATGATGCATTTGCTGTAGCAAAGTAATGGCATCCCATCATATCAGAGGTGCTGGTAATGGTTAGAAATGAAGTATCAACGCATGGGTGTGCTTTTATGGCGGGCGTTACTTCCCTGATCAGGCGGCCATTCCAATCTGCAATAAATAGATTACCTGAATTATCAACGGACGGTTCCATAGCACTATTTAATTCGGCGGCAGTTGCGGGTCCGCCATCACAGCAATAGCCACCTATGCCATTTCCGGCAACTGTATTAATAATGCCAGCCCCATCTACCATCCTTATCCTTTGATTGCCAATATCGGCAATATAAATGTTCCCACTTGCATCTGACGAAAGACCACCGGGATTATTTATCCAGAAATCTGCAGCGGTAGCAGGGCCTCCATCACCGCTAAAAGCCCAGGCGCCGCCCGTACCCGCAAAATTGTTAATGATTCCGGTCACATCAACCTTACGAATACGGTTACTGCCTATATCACTTATGTATAAATTACCGGAGGGATCTACCGTAACCCTGTTGGGAGCAAACAACTGAGCAGCCGTGGCCGGACCACCATCGCCGCTTGTGCCACCTGTGCCATCTCCGGCTACGGTATATATATTGCCTGATATGTCTATCTCCCTTACGCGATAGTTGTATTGATCTGCGATGAACAGGTTTCCGGATACGTCTACCTTAAGCCCAAAGGGTCCCCGGAACTCGACCGCTGCGGATGTTGCTGGACCGCCATCCCCCCCGTAACCGTAGGTTCCATTTCCTGCATAAGTAGTAATAGTGCCGCCGGCATCTACTTTCCGTATTACATTGTTGTTGTTGTCTGCTATGTAGATATTGCCTAAAAGGTCTGCTGTAACACTTATTGGGGCATTTAACTGGGCTGCGGTAGCAGCTCCTCCGTCGCCACTATAGCCTGCGGTACCGTTGCCGGCCACAGTAGTAATGATCCCTGCTGCGTTTACTTTACGAATAACATTGTCTAAATAGTCTGCTATATAATAGTTGCCAAGATTATCTACACTCACACCAATTGGCGGATTAAGCTTCGCGAATATAGCAGGTCCACCATCCCCCGTATACGCACTCGTGTAAGGTATTCCGGCTACAGTATTTATTATTTGCGCATTTGCGCCGATTTGTCGGCATACACAGGCAATAAATAACAGTGTCAATATTTTTTTCGACCTGTGTAAGAAACTTAGATATAAGTTTTCTGTTTTTCGGCTTTGCCGCAATATTTTCGTGATTTTTTTCATGACATTTGTTTTTTTTGAAAAACAAACTTATGTTTCAATAAATACACAAACAATACTTATTAATAAGTATATTAATTGAACTGCAAATAAATCTTCAATGTCAATACTTAAAAATAGCTATTTTTACCGTTTTTATCACTGACATTTCAAAATATTTGCTGTAAATTGACTATTATTAGTTATTTTTATTCTCCTTATTTCTTCCAATGATAATTTCTTGCCATGAAATATACCACTATAGCCATCGCAGATGATAGCCATATGTTTAGATATTTAATAAAAAAGATCTTGCTTGATAAAGATTTTGTCATCAGTATAGAAGCGACAAACGGTAAAGAACTAATTGACAAGATCGAAACGGCGCCCAGTATCCCGAACATATGTATTTTAGATATCGGGATGCCGGTAATGGATGGCTATACTACTATAGAAATAATGAGGAAAAGATGGCCTTCGATAAAAGTACTGATATTTTCACAACACTACCATGACTATGCGATTAGCACAATGATAAGGGCAGGAGCGAAAGGATTTATTTCAAAGGAAGAAAATGCCCAGTGCTTATTAGATGCAATAATCAGCATCAACACCCAAGGCTATTATTGTTCGGATTACGTTAACAAGGAAATGTTTCAACGTGTGGAAAAAGGCCAGATAGTTTTGCCGAAATTCACCTCATTTGAGAAACGTCTGATTGCTCTTTTCTGCACGGATATGCAATACAGTGACATTGCAAAGAAGTTGTTTATCAGCAAACATACAGTCGAAAAACATAAACAAAATATTTCAAGAAAAATCGGGATAAATTCAAGAGAGGGGTTAATGTTATTTGCCATCCAGAATGATTTGTTTAACCTGGATTTTTCACAAATTTCATCTTAAAGGCCCGGCGCATCTTATAGAGAATTTTCCCCCTCTGGGTCCGTGGTTACAAAAGAACTGCTTATGTTCAGAACTCTTGCCTGGGCGAGTAAAATTAATGGTTTAGGAAGAATTGTGCGTAAATTGAAAATATGTGATGGCTTTTTCTATTAGTTTGCGACTTTTGGGTTAAATCATAATTGCACCTGGGGCTTCGCCCCTGGCTATGCCTATTTAAGTCCTTCAGACTATATCTGATTTTGTTGATTAAATGATATTAGTCAGTAAGCAATTCAATAGTGTTCCTGCCCAATTTCACTAGATTTTTATCTTCCATTGATCGGAGGAGGCGGCTTATAGCTTCCCGGTGAGTATGCAGTTCATCGGCTATTTGCTGATGGGTGATAAATATAGCTTTAGATCGTGCTGCTTTTGCCCGCTCCTGCAAATAATGCATGAGTTGTTTATCCATATTGCTGAAGGCAATAAGGTCGATAACCTCGAGTAATTCGGCAAACCGGCTGCTGTAGGTACTGTTGATAAATATTTTCCATTCCGGATAACGGAACCAATCGTCCACCATATTTACCGGTATCTGCAATATTTCGGTGTCTTCTTCTGCTATGGCTTTTATGGTACTTTTCTTTTGGCCCTGGCAGCAGTTTATGGCCATAGCACAGGTTTGGCCGGGATATAAATGATACAGGAAAATCTCTTTTCCTTCATTGTTTTGCCTCACTATGCGCAATACCCCTTTCTGTACGATGGGTACAAAGACAATTTTATCGCCCGGTGAGATTATGACTGAATCCTTTTCAATAATTTTCGTCCGGGCATATTTGTTGATCTCATCCAGCAGTCCTTTATCCGAGAAAATGGATTGGTTTAAAATTGAATCAGCCATAGTGCAGCAAAGTAAGACTTTCAAAATAATTCCTACAAATTAAGGATAAATTCTGTAGTTGAGTTCTGGGATGTTGGGATGGTAGCGAATTCGTTTTTTGTCCAATTGGTTTTTGTCTACTTTGATTCCGGTTTGATATTCATTCAGGTT
>CAIUZK010000213.1 GCA_903903635.1 uncultured Bacteroidota bacterium | reverse complement strand
GTTCCACCATATTGCGAAGTTATATTTCTTTTATTAACTGCCATAGCTTTAGCGAAGGCATGTTTTATGAGGCGTAAAATCTGCGAATAATGAATTATTTTAAGACTTTTACAACGAAATAAAAATGGGATAGAACGAGTAGGATGGTGGGAGTTATTTCATCATCGTTCCTAATATGGAAATCAGAGGCGAAAATCCCTCTTAAAATTCAATATGGAGTTGGATATTAAGTTATGCTCCGGAACACAGTATACCTCAGCAGCAGTTCAAGCACCAGGCAGATAATAGCCAGCATGGCAAAGGGGAAGAATAGCTCGGCATAATGCTTGTAGGAGGTTATGTCGATCTTTGTCTTTTCCATCTTGTCGATATCTTTATAAATATCTTCAAGCTGCTTGTTGCCTGTGGCCCTGAAGTATTTACCGTTGGTTTCCCGTGCCATTTGCTTCAGCAGGGGCTCATCTATTTCCACCTGCCTCAATTTTTTCTGAATACCCGTTGGTGTCATTTCTGGAATTAATGCCTGCCCCATTGTGCCTATGCCAACTGTATAAATCCTTACCTTAAATACCTTGGCAATCTCCAGTGCGGTATTAGGATCTATACGCCCGGTATTGTTCACGCCGTCTGTCATCAGTATGATCACCTTGCTCTTACCCTTAGCAAACCGTAGTCTGTCCACCGATGTAGCCAGCCCCATGCCTATTGAGGTACCATCCACTATCATACCGCTATGAATCTGCGATATCTGCTCCTTGAGCACATTATGGTCAATAGTTATAGGGCACATCGTAAAACTCTCGCCCGAAAAGATCACCAGCCCAATCCTGTCGGTAGGCCGCTGATCCACAAATTTCAGGGCTACAGCCTTGGCCGCCTCGTAGCGGTTAGGTTTAAAATCCTCGGCCATCATACTGCCCGATACATCTATTGCCAGCACGATATCTATTCCCTCGCTGTCGATATTTTCGGTTGTGTTGCTCGACTGAGGCCGGGCCAGTGCGAAGGTTAATGCAATCAATGTTATGATGCGCAGCACAAACAGCACCGGCCTGAAACCGGCCTTACCACCGGCTCCCTGGATGCCCTTGAGTGAGGTAAGGCGTAACGACGGGCTGTCATCTTTTTTTGAACGCAGATACCACCAGACCATTACAGGTATCAGCAACAATAGCCCGAAAAAAAACGGATGCGCGAACGTGATATGTTTCCAGTCAAGCAATTCCTTCATAATAGCTATGCGGTTGGGTTTGATTTTCCAGTATTATTATCAGTGTCTGTATTATTACCTGGAGCAGCCATCGGCGCCACCACCGGAACAGAGGTTGCAACAAATTGTTTCGATTTCTGCATGGCATCTATATGCTCCTGGGGCAATGGCTGAAATTTGGCAAACTTGGCAAGATCAGCCGTATGCAGTATTTCCGACAGGATGTCGTAATACTTCACCATTTCCTTATGCTCCAACGCCTTGGCAAGTATCTCGTCGGTTGTGAGCTCCATTGCTGATGTCTCAAAGCGTGCTTCGATATAATTCCTGATGATATCGGTAAGCTCTATGTAATATTCTTTTACCTGCTTTTTCTGCCAGAGCTGGCGACCATCCAGCGCATTCAGTAGCCTGAGTGTAAATTCCTGCAGTGTCTCGGTCGGGCCTTGGGCAACGGCTGGTTTTGCTCTCCTGTTGCGCACAAAATAAAGGATAACAAAAATCATCAGTACTATAAAAACAACAGCCCCGATTATAACCCATATATAGTCCAGCCAGGTATTTTTTACATAAATGATCCCCTTAATCCCCTTAAATCCCTTGGTAGTATCCACCGCAACCGTGTTTACCATGAGCATAAAAGAATCGGATTGAATAGTATAGGGTGCGCCGGTGCCGGGTATTACAGAAAAGCTGAAGGATGGCACTTTGTACAGACCTGAATCCCAACCTGTGATCAGCAACCGCTGCCGGTAGGTAATAGTACCACCTTGTTTAAAAGTATCAATTTTACCCTTCTCTACTACCTCAAGTTTATTGAATGAATCAGGTATTACGGCCCACTGCACCCTGGCTGTGGATGAACTATTCTGAACTTCAAGAAAAAGCCTTGCCTGGTCACCAATGGTGATTTGCCTGACATCAAGCCTGGCTCCGGCCTTTGCATCGCCTTGTGCAAAAGATGGTAAGGAAAGCAGCATTACCCCTATCAGTATCGGGGCGAAAACCAATTTTCTCATTCTATAATACCAAATAAATGAAACGTATTTATTTAAATTACTCAACCCGGTTATTTTATTTGATTGATACAACTAATATAAAAACAGCTATTAATTACTTTAAACCCACAGATGCAAAATCGCTCCCTACCTTCCCTTGAAATACCCCTGCAATATCTTCACATAATCTTCATCCGTCCTCACATGCAACAAAGATGCGCCACTTTTCCTGAAAGACTGCATACAATACTTATAGTTCTCCTCATAATTTGCCGCGTACTTTGTTTTCACTGATTTGTTATCGGTATCCAGCCAGAATGTTTTACCACTCTCCGAGTCGACAACCTGCACCAGACCTGCCGAAGGCATCTCCTTATCATACTTATCATACACATGTATGCCGACGAGGTCATGCTTGCGGGCTGCAAGTTGCAAAGAGCTTTCGTAAGGCCTGCTAACAAAATCACTCAGCAAAAATGTTATGGTGCGCTTCTTAAGTACATTATTCAAAAAATCAAGCGCTACACTTACATCCGTATCACCGGTATGCTTAGGCTCAAGTGCAATCAGTTCACGTATGATTCTCAGGATATGGCTTTTACCTTTCTTGGGTGGTATATATTGTTCTACCTTATCACTAAAGAAGATCACCCCTACCTTATCATTGTTGGTTGTAGCAGAAAAAGACATTACCGCTCCCAGCTCGGTAATCAGGTCGCGCTTCAGTTGCTTTTGTGTGCCAAATAAAGAACTGCTGCTTATATCCACAAGCAACATGACAATCAGTTCCCGTTCCTCTTCAAATACCTTTACAAACGGATGCGAAAACCGGGCGGTAACATTCCAGTCAATGAATTTCACATCATCACCCGGTATGTACTCCCTCACCTCGCTGAAAGACATACCCCGCCCCTTAAAGGTAGAGTGATATTCACCGGCAAAAATATGGTTACTCAACCCCTTGGTTTTAATTTCTATCCGCCTGACTTTTTTTAGTATTTCAGCAGTTGTCATTATTAAAAATAGTAAGTTGATCGTTATTAAATAGTTTCCTGACTTTTTATCAAATGTTTAGCCAACACCTTACCTACCACCTCTGCCATTTTATCGGCTCTTTCCTGTGCCTGTTGGGCGCTCCATGTAAGACTAATTGACGAAGATATACATCGCCCCATTATGGCATCGCTTGCAGCAAAAGCCTGGTTAGCATAATGCAACACCTTCTTCTTCTGGTCATCAAAAAGCCTGTGCATCCAACTTCCATTCTGCAGGTGCAACCATTTCCTTACATAATGCCAGTTGTTATCGTACCAGTAAAAATTCCCTGTTATACCTGCTGCAGCAAAACCCGCCATTACATCCTTTGCCATTTCTTCGGTTGGCATAAAGAACGACAGGAACGAACAGGCATCACCAGCAGGATCGGGCCTGCGCCTGAATGTAAGTCCGCTGATTTTCTTCAGCTCATTAAAAATAACAGCATGATTCCTTTTTTGCAAATCCAGGAATTCATTGATCCGCCTAATCTGGACAAGACCCACAGCGGCATGCAACTCCGATATTCTGAAATTATAACCAAGATAGGGATGATGATCAGCACCACGGTCTGCCCCCATATGGTCGTGGCCATGATCGCAAAACTGATCGCACTTTTTATATAGCGCTTCATTGTTGGTCAGCACTGCCCCACCTTCGGCACAGGTTATGAGTTTCACAAAATCAAATGAAAGAGTTCCGGCATCCCCAATGGTTCCGGCGCTTTTACCTTTATAGGTGGCCCCTATGGCCTGGCAGGCATCTTCCAGTAAAAGCAGATGATGCTTTCCGCAAATAGCTTTTAACTCATCCATATTGGCCATGCTGCCGCACATATGCACGGGCATAACAGCCCTGGTGCGGCTGGTTATTGCATGCGCTACTGCTTCCGGATCGAGGGTAAGCGTATCATCTATATCTACGAGTACCGGTATAGCGCCTACCGACAGGACAGCCTCAAAACTTGCCACGAATGTAAACACGGGCATAATAACCTCGTCTCCTGCGCCTATACCCAGGGCTGCCATAGCAGTGGTAAGCGCTGCTGTTCCGCTACTCACCAATTGCGCGTGTGCAATTCCAAAAGTGGTACAAATCTCCTGCTCCAGTTCTTTCGATTTCCATATGCCCTTCCTGGGTGCATCAAAGCCATAACGCATCAGTATGCCGGTCTCCAGCACGTCATTTACTTCTTTGCGCTCAAGCGCTCCAAACAGTTCATAACCGGGCATACCAATAAGTTTATGTTACAAAAGTAACCGTTCCATTGTTTATATGATAATAGAAAAAACTTAAAATTTTCTGAAAAAATTGCCCGGGCTTCAGGTTGATTCCAGCGGGTCAATTTTACATAAATAGCCCCCGGATAGCGCACCATTACTGGCAGGCAAACCGGGGGCAAAAAATATTATTGCCGAAAGTCTGATTCAAATCCCGAAAATATACCATTAAGCTCCGCCGTTATAAGCAAAACCTGATACATAATCTATAAGTACTGAACTAAAATCAGATCTTCTTTACTTTTATAGCATTCAAACCTTTAGGTCCGTTCTCCACTTCAAAAGTAACCTTATCTCTTTCTTGTATAGGGCCACTTAACTGGTTGATGTGTACAAATACACTCTCCTGACTTTTAAGATCATTAATGAAACCATAACCCTTGGCTTCATTAAAGAAAGTAACTACTCCATTTCTTATAATATCAGCTTCTATGATCACATTCTTGGCAGCGCCCAACTGGATATCTTCCAGATTGATCTCCTTCTTTTTCTTTGGATCCGGTGGAGAATCAGACAGATTCCCGTTTTCATCCACATACGCCATCATAGACTCAAGGCCCTTACCTTTATTGTTATTGGCTTTGCGTTCTTCTTTACGTTGTTCCTTGTCTTGCCTGTTCTTCTGCTTTTTCTTTTCTTTTTCTTTTTTTCCCTGTGTTTCCTGAGCCATATTTACTATTACCTGTTTTGATTAATGTAAAGGTCGTGTATTTTTCCTTCATATTAGGTAAAGTCTAAAATAAAAAAACATTAACCCATCTATCTGAAGGAAAATTAACAAAAATGCATGCAGAATATATTTTTGGTACGATTATTGGTACGACTACATGTTAACAATGAAAAAATCATTCCTATGAACCAACTTTTTATACAAATATCTATGTCTATGTTTAGTCAACTGTAATTTTCACTTACTTTTAGTAATCCTGCAACCTGATTCATGAAATATTATCTGATTTTATCTCTCTTACTTTTTCACCTTAATGCCGGCGCTCAATCGCCGCTTTGGGCATTTAATATTGGCAGTAATTCAGATGATTACAGCCATGTGGTAAGAGTTGCGCCTAATGGCAACATATGCATTGCCGGAAAATTTACAGGCACAATGGATCTGGATCCAGGACCAGGTGTTTTCAATGTTACCAGCAATGGATTAGATGATATTTATCTGGCTTGCTATTCACCTTCCGGAAGTTTTCTTTGGGGCTTTGGCATCGGTGGTCCTTCATACGATGCTGTTTGGCAAATGGCAATAGATGACAATAGCAATGTTATTATAGGTGGCTGGTTTCAGAGCGGAGGTATCGATTTTGATCCGGGCCCCGGAGTAACTATACTCCCCTATTCCGGCGGCTCCGGATTAATCTATTACGGTGATGGATTTGTTGCCAAATATTCTGCTACAGGGGTTTTCCAATGGGCTTACGACATTGGCGGCACTACTGTATATGATCATGTCAATGCAATAACCACCGACCACGCCAACAATGTATATGTATCTGGCGAAGCTGATGACATTTTCACTATTGGATCCTATACATTCAGCAGTGGCATTGATGGCCAGGCTTTCCTTGTTAAGTTCTCTTCTTCAGGTTCGATATTATGGGCTCATAATTTTGGTTTGCCCGGCACTGCATCATCTGATTGTAATCCATGGGGATTGAAATTCAGTAACGGATATATATACATGGGAGGCATTTTTCAGGCTACCTCTAATTTTGACCCGTGGGGGACGCCGGCTATGCTTACCTCCGTTGGTTACTATGATGCATTTATTGCCAAATACGATTCCAACGGAAATTTCGTGTTTGTAAAACAAATTATAGGTAGTGGCGGTTATGACGAACTGCTGGGGCTAACACTGGATGCATCTGATAACTATTATGTAACAGGGCATACCAGTAGCGCGACTATGACTTTTGATCCCTCCTCACCAGGCACAAGTACCGTATCAGCTCCTGGTGGCGGATCAAACGACGACATCTTTTTAGCCAAATATAACAGCAACGGTATTTACCAGTGGGGCACAATTTTAGGTGGTACAGGCGATGATTTTGGTTGGTCGGTAGATATCAACAATGGTTTCCTCTACTGCACTGGTCAGTTCCAGAATACAGTGGATATGGATCCCTCCCCTGCTGTCTCCAACCTTGTAAGTGCAGGAGGCGATGATATTTATATAACCAAGTACGACCTGAATGGTAATTACATTTGCGGATTCCGTGCCGGTTCGGCTCTATCAGATGTTGGCTATGGACTGGCTCATGATGCAACTGGCAATCTGTATGCAACAGGTCAGTTTGGGGGCACTGCCGTAGATTTTGATCCGGGAATAGCAACTTTACCTTTAACCAGCAATGGCGGCACTGATGCCTACCTGGTTAAGTATGCTTACATAAGTACTTCTGCCATTACAGGTTCTGTAAAAGGAGATACAATTTGTGCCGGACAGGCCGCGCAACTTACCTTATTAATTACATCAGGTGGTCCGGGCCCATTTACAATTACCTATTCCGATGGCACAAGCACTTATACACTATCGGGCATTTTAAGTGGTGTCCCCTTTACGCTATCGGTCAGTCCGGTGGTTACTACAACATATACCATACTCTCCATAACTGCTTTTGGGGTCAGCATTTGCAATACGCCTTCAGGTTCTTTATTAGGTAGCGCTACCATCCTGGTAAATCCGTCTCCTGCCATTACTGTTACCGATTCTTTCATTAGCTGTTTTGAAGTAAAATTCACGGCAAATGGCGGTGATTCTATATACACATGGAGTTTTGGTGATGGTAATTATGGCAATGGCAGCATTGTCACCCATACTTATTCTGTTACCGGTAACGAGCACGTTATCATATCCGAAACCAATCATTTTAACTGCACTTCCACAGACACTTTTGATCTTGCTATTTTCCCCAATCCGGTCAACCTCGGACCGGATATTATTGGCTGTGTTGGTACTCCTGTAACTATCAAATCCAGCAATAATTATTCCGGAGCCACCTACTTATGGAATAACGGCAGTACCACTCCCGGTATCACCATATCCAGCAGCGGAACCTACTGGCTTACTATAACCATTAATGGCTGTACTGGTTCAGATACGGTAAAAGTCACTTTTAATCCATTGCCGGTGGTTGTGTTAGGAAACGACACTACCATATGTGCCGGTAAAACAGTCACAATAGGATCTCCTGCGCTCCCCGGTTCAACATATAATTGGAGTACGGGCAGTCACGATTCTTCAATCACGGTTTCCAGCGGCGGCAATTATACACTGACAATTTCCTTAAATGGGTGCAGCGCTTCAGCATCGCAACTGGTCAATGTAATTACGGGACCACTTGATATCAATCTGGGACATGATACTATGCTTTGCAAAGGCCAGGAAATTGTCCTATATGTAAATGATGCTTCAGCGGTATGGAACACAGGGCATAGAGGCAAAAGTATTACTGTATTTGATTCTGGTATTTATTATGTTCAGGTCACCAATCAATGCGGCACACAATCCGATACCATTATTGTTGATATTGGCCTTTGTGATTTAACTTTCCCTTCAGCATTTACCCCCAACGGCGATGGATTGAATGATATTATCCGCGCAATAGGTAATCTCCGTTTTTAT
This sequence comes from uncultured Bacteroidota bacterium, assembly GCA_903903635.1. Taxonomy (GTDB): domain Bacteria; phylum Bacteroidota; class Bacteroidia; order Chitinophagales; family Chitinophagaceae; genus Nemorincola. The sequence goes on along the minus strand of CAIUZK010000213.1, from coordinate 13,480 downwards.
CGCGATTATTCATTAAGCATTTACAACCGGTGGGGCCAAAGAGTATTTTTTACTCAGGATATATATCAGGGCTGGAATGGCATTTTTAATGGGGTTAAACAGGATCTCGGCACCTATTTCTATATGATGCTGTTCTCACTGGAAGGCAAAAACCATATGCTTAAGGGAGATTTCCAATTGATAAGATAATTCAATGATTATTGTCTTTACTAAACAAGGCCGGTATATGATATATTTCCGTTTGCCTAAACGAAATATGCTTCATGCAAACCTGCAGACAGGTATGTATGAAGCATATTATAGCAACATCGTTTAATGGATCTATCTTATCAGATTCTCCAGTTTACGGCTATCTGTGATTACCACTTTACCACTCTTGATATCAATGAGGTTCTCACTCTTAAAATCACTAAGTGTACGAATCAGCGATTCGGTAGCCGTACCCGCAATCGTTGCAAGATCATCTCGGCTGATATCGATCAGATACGGATCTTTCTTATTTACATGATATTTCTTCAGCAGGCTCACTAAAGCCTCAGCTACTTTTTTACGTAGCGTATTGTAGGCTATCCCCAGCAATTGTTTTTCCTTATCTACCAGGTTCTTGGCCAGCAAAGCAATGAACTTCCTTGACGTTACCGGACTACTGTTGATCAGTTCCTCGAAATCTTTTCTTGGAATCAGCGCCAGTTCTGTTTCTTCCATACTCTCGGCATTCTCCTTATAAGATGTACCTTCAAGCAGCGCTACATAACCAAGGAAATCACCCTCATTAAATAAATCTATCACGAGATCTTTACCATCTTCATGAGTTTTATAAGTCTTCACTTTGCCTTTCACTATATAATACAGATAGTGAGGATGGGCTCCTTCTTTATAAATTACCTGCCTTTTCTTATAGGTGTTTGTATTGCTTTCATTCTTCAGATCCTCCAGGCTTTTCTTGGTGTCTAATGTAGACATCAGTTCATTGAAGCCCTGCAGATCGGGTGTAAGCTGCTTTTTCAGTACTTCAATTTTTTTGAACCTGCTCTCAATAGCATTAAGCAACTCGTTACCTGCAAATGGCTTCGTGATATAATCGTCAGCTCCCATTTCCATAGCTATTCTGAAGTCGCTGCGCTCACTTTTTGAGGTCAGAAATATAAACGGAATATTCTGTGTCTCCGGATCTTTGTGCAATACATGAAGCACTCCATAGCCGTCTACGCCGGGCATCATGATATCGCAAATAATAAGCTCGGGGTGGTTTACCTGAGCGGATTCAATACCCTCCTTCCCATTTGCTGCCATAATTACTTTATAATTCGACAGCATAAGTATCTCTGCTACATTCTCCCTGATATCTTCATTATCTTCAATGATCAGTATTGTTTTCATTGCCTGATTTTTTATTTTTAAATGTAATAATAAAAGTGGTGCCTTTTCCTAAATCGCTTTTAAATTTCACATTACCATCCATCAGTTCCGCATATTTGTTCACAATATGCAAACCAAGTCCTGTACCTTGAATGTTGGTAACATTAGATGATCTGAAAAACCGTTTAAACAGATTTTCCTGATCTTCCTTCGGAATCCCGATTCCGGAATCCTTTACAGATAATATCAACTCATTATCACTATTCCGGGTTTCCAGCGCTATGGTAGAATCTTCGGTAGAAAATTTAATCGCATTCGATAATAGGTTGGTAACAATATGTTTCATCATCGAAGGATCCAGGTAAACGGTATTTCCTCCTGATGGTGAATAAATAATTTGCTGTCCCTTTTTCAATAAATGCTGCACTTCCTGTATCGCATCATTCATTTGCTTCTTCACATCATAACTGCTGTAATGAGGATGGATATTACCTTCTTCAATTTTACCAACAGAAAGGAAGTCATTTAATATCTCGGTAAGCGAAGATACCGAAGAAACTATCCTTTGTATGTGTTTGTCTCTCTGGGCCTGATCTTCTGTAGTCAGGTACCTGGATAACAGGTACGCAGATGATAATACGGCACTTAGTGGTGTCCTGAATTCATGCGACGCCATAGAAACAAACCTCGATTTCAACTCATTCAGTTCCTTCTCCTTCTCAAGGGCAGTCCTTAATTCTGCCTCTGCAACTTTCTTCTCCGAAATATCAATGGCAATACTCAGATAGCTGCCAATATCATTATGATTATCCCTCAGTGGCGTAATATCTATGGATACAAAAAACGTGCTGCCATCCTTCCTTACATAGTGCCACTCAAGGTCATTACTCCTGTTCAATTGGGTCAAAGTAGCAAGTACCTCAAACCCTGGTTTTATTGGTCTTCCCAGTTCCTCCGATAGCTCTGCAGCTTTAACCTGCAGCTCCGTATTATCGTGAAATAAGGCCAGGGTATGCTTATTTACTATTTCATCGGCCTTGAAACCTAATGCCTTTTCCGCTGCCGGATTATAAAATTGAATTATACCCTTCTTGTTGCAAACTAAAATTATTGCTCCGGCATGATTCCAGATATTATTCAGAAAAGTATTTACACGTTCCAGCTCCGCATCTTTTCGCTCGGTTTCTTTAATCTGTGCACTTAATTGGTCTACAGTTAAGGCCAGGGACTGTGAACCCTCTTTTACCTTTTCTTCAAGGTGCGCATTTAGCTGCTTTATTGCCTGCTCGGTTTCCTTTCTTTGCGTTATATCATTTATAAAGGCAAGAGAAAAATTATCCTCCTCAATGGAATAATGCCCCAAACTCACCTCAACCGGAAATTCAACACCATTCTTTTTTAATCCTGTCAATTCCATACCAAGACCCATTGGCCTGCTATGTGGATCTGAAAGGAATTTATCTCTGTGTTTAATATGCCTCTCCTTCAATCGTGATGGCATTAATACCTCAACTTTCTTGTCTATCAGTTCACTTTCTTCATATCCGAACTGATGTTCAATATATTTATTTGCCATTTGTATTTCGCCACTTGCGTTTGTAACAAGAATACCAATACTGGCGTAGTTAAATAGAGCCTGAAAAGTTTTACTGTTTAGTGTAGTGAATGGCATGCTGAAAGATACTTTGCAATTTCGATAAAACAAAGATAACCTACTGATGTTTAAATTTGGTTGAAATTGAAAAATAGAAGGTTAAATTCCCAAAAAAAAACCTTTCAAATAATTTCTTTATCAATGCGACTATAATAATTTATATTTATCGAACATACTGAAACCATTAAGCCGGGTTGAGCAAAATCAAATACCCCGCTGACCATTGTCAGACGTATTCAATATCAGGCGCACTACCTTTGGTTTAATAAATAAAAAAATATGATTCTGGTTTTCGTGGTTTTAAGTACTGTAATATTTCTTGATAAAGTGAAGTTTTCCTGATCTAAAAGCACAATATTCACCTGAGGATCAATATTTTATAGATTCTTCGGTATTTAAAAATATAAAATAACATTCATGTATTCATATCCAATAAACGCTCCAGAGTATCTTATATGATTAACAATCAGTAAAATACAAATAATCTCTGCAAATAAACATAATACAATTCGGGTTTCCCTCCTCCTGGTCTCTTCTTGAGACCAGGCTAATTTTAAGTAATTCCGGATTCAGGAATAGGACAATGGATAATACCCCATATGTCAAACCTGACAAAGTTCATGTTTTAAGTTGACCTTTATTAGGTTCATTAAGCTATATCACTATTATTTTTGATTAAAATTGGAGTATGGAACCAAAATTCATCACTGGCGATAAAGTTATACTGGTATCCGGAGGACCTGAAATGACAATCAGAGGGATGCACTTTGATGTCCTTGCCAATGAATATAGTACTACCATGTATGATTGCATCTGGTTTGAAAAAAATAAAGATGGAAAGAGAGAAGTTCATTATTGCCCGTTTTATGCCAATGAATTGATTAAAGCAGAGCAATTTGCGGATGGAACAGGAAAGTAAAAATTTTACTCCTGTCGGATCCATTCAGGAGACCTTTTTCCTTGACGGACCGCATTCCAGGTGGAAAGAATTAGTGTTCATTTTTGATGTACTCAGAGAATTTGTTTATGGTTTCAGAAAATTGCATTTCATAGGTCCTTCTGTTACTGTTTTTGGCTCTGCCCGTTTTACCGAAAATCACCCTTATTATGAATTAGCCCGCAATATCGGCAGCGCCATTGTCAGACTAGGATTTACAGTTATTACCGGTGGAGGACCCGGAATAATGGAAGCCGCCAACCGGGGAGCAAAAGAAGCTGGTGGCAGATCAATTGGATGCAATATTATTTACCCAGAGAACAAAAACCCAATAAATACCTTGACCAATGGGTAGAGATTGATTACTTTTTTATCAGAAAGGTACTGTTGAATAAATATTCCTATGCCTTCGTGGTTATGCCCGGAGGATATGGCACAATGGATGAATTTTTCGAAGCAATTACCCTGATTCAGAATGGAAAAACCATGCGCTTCCCGGTAATTTTAATCGGAAAGGAATATCACGAAGATCTTTTTAAGTTTATCGGTACTATGCTGAAAGAAAAAACTATAAGCCCCGAAGATGCCAACCTTTTCTTGTTTACAGACTCTGTCGCTGAAGCAATGGACCATATAAACAAATATGCCATTCAGGGATTTGGATTAAAGAGAAAGAAGATGATGAAAGCATTTGGGTTCTTAGGTGAGCAATAATTCAGGGCACAACAATTTCAATTCAGTCATACAAACACTATCAAAGTACAAAGTCATTTATTGCCAAATAGCACACATATGAAAATCGTCCTGTTCCTTGATTATTCGTCATTTACCGAAAAAGTGCTGGAGTCTGTCAGTTCCATAACACAATCATTTGCTGATGCAGAGATATCCGTTGTGCATATCATAGATGAACAGCTTTTTTATCCTACAAGCGGTTTTGAGGTAGCCCTGGGGGAAACAATGCACAACGAAAGCGAAGAGCTAAAAGAGATGTGCATACTATACCTGGGTGAAGGGATCGGGTATATTGAGGAGTTTGGGATTCCAAAGCTTATAGCTGAAGAAAAACTTAAAGAACTGAATTTTGATCTGCTCATTGCCGGGAGCCATAGCCGTCATGGCCTGGGTAGTCGCATTCTAGGCAGTTTTGCCGAGCACATCCTTAGGGTGAGTAAAAAACCAGTGCTTATAATCCCATAATTAATGTACAATGAAAAATCGGACCTGTTATTTTTGGGGGTTGCTGTTCATAATTTCACTTATGTCAACACAGGCTCCTGCAAAAAAAATACATAACAGGCCTTATAGATTTTCTATTGTTCTGCCGGATAAACTTATACAGATAAAGGGCAACGATACCCTTACCTATGCAGATTATTATTTCGATTCATCGGCTGGTATTTTTCTCATGTTATCTGTATTCAAAACAAAATTCAACTCAGCAACCGATTATCTCAATTGCGCCAGTGAAAGCCTTGAGCGTCAATTGAAGCAGGATTACGGAGATACTACATTACAACTGGTTAGTTGCAACAAATCGAAATTTTACCCCGGCCAGACAAACGTTCTTCATTTCAGGGTAACAGAAACAGGTAATGGCTACGATACTTATGTAATCTATTTTATTCACCATCATCGTACCGATATTCAAATATCATTTACCTTCAGGAAAAGTAAGGAACAAATGAGCATGGCTTACATTGACCGGATTATGAATACCCTGAAATTATACCGATTTTGAAGCGATCTATAAAAATAATTGCGGTATTACTTGTCCTGCTAAACACAATCGCGGCTTTGTTTGGAGGCAGTAACCTGATTGAATATCCGGATGGCAGCAGTCTTTCGCTAAGCCTTACCTGGTTGCAGCACTCCCCTTTTCAAAATTACTTTATACCCGGTTTGATTTTGCTTATTTGTAATGGGCTGTTTGGAATAACCATTTTGGCGATAGTAATCAGTGGTTACAAAAAATGTTCCTGGTTATTTATTGCGCAAGGAGTAATCCTTTGCGGATTCATTGTGGTGCAGGTAAGCCTTATCCGAACAATTATAGGCCTGCATGTATTTATGACTATTGTAGGAGTGATCCTGATTTTATCAGGAATTTCATTGAAAAGGTTCTACCGCGAATAAACAGCCCACTTACCAGGGTACTACCCGCACTATTATTATTGGAAAACCCGCAACTTAAACCTTCAACTTACCGTACAAATATTCTGCCGGCTATTTCCATAGCTTCGTGAAAATGCTCCCTGTTCAGGTTCAATTTGATGCCTTTTTCGTCACACCAGTAGAGCAGATTCTCTGTAGCTATATTTCCCACCAATTCATCCTCTGCCATCGGACATCCACCAATTCCTTTTAATGCACTGTCATAACGGCGGCAACCAGAGTTATAGGAAGCCTGTATCTTCTCTTCCCAGGTATCAGCCGATGAGTGAAAATGAGCGCCAATGTTGATGTCTTTGAATTCAGGTATCAGGCTATCAAATATGTAACTGATATTTTCAGGTTTGGCCACACCCACGGTATCACTCATTGCAATGGTTTTAATCCCCAGTTTGGCCAGATGACTTACCCAATTAATGGCAACACCCGCATTATATTCATCGCCGTAAGGATTCCCAAAACCCATGGATATGTATATGACCAGTTCCTTATTTTTCTGGTGACAAAGATTCTGCATTTCCTCCACCTGCAACAGAGACTGAAGTATCGTTTTATTGGTATTACGCAACTGGAATGTTTCAGAAATCGAAAACGGAAAACCAATGCAACTTATCTCATCATACTGCAAAGCATCTTCAGCGCCCCTCGTATTGGCTACAATGGCCAGCAATCTGGTCGATGTACTGCTTAGGTCCAGCAGGGGTATCACATCCCTGGTATCCGCCAATTGAGGAATAGCTTTAGCCGACACAAACGAACCAAAATCCAGAACATCAAAACCTACTTTAAGCAATGCATTCAGGTACGCCGCTTTTTCACTGGTGGGAATAAACTTCTCCCATCCCTGCATAGCATCCCGCGGACATTCAACCAATTGTATTGTACTATTATCAGACATAAATAAATCAGCGACTTTGATATACCGGTAAGATCATTTTTGCAGCAGTGCACACAATGTGTTGCTGTTAAGTGGTTTGTTCAGAAACTGCTTTACCGATGCATATGTATTAACCCGGTTAAGGTCCCTGTCATTTATCGATGATGAGATAACGTAAATGGAATAATTAGTCTTAACCTCATCAGGCAGTTCTTCAAATGCCTCAACAAACTGGAAACCATTCATTATCGGCATCTGAATATCCACCAGTATAATGGTGTGCAACTCACCGGGAGCAATGTTTTCCCGGATAACTTCCAGAGCCTCGATCGCATTCACATATGATGTGATTGCCTCACTCAGGCCGGTATTCTTAATAACCTTTTCAGCGATAAAACAATCTAACTTGCTATCGTCAATAACAATGAAATTCGATTTCTTATTTTGTGCCATTTGCCATACCCGGTATTGATACTATAAATAAAGTCCCTTCATTAAAAGTAGATTGAACTTTGATATTGCCATTAAGTCTGTTTATCGCATCCTTTACATTGTACAATCCAAAACCCGAACCCGGCGTCTCTGAAGTAGCCCGGTAAAACATGGTAAAGATATTATCAATGTGGCTTTCATGTATGCCTATTCCATTATCTCTTACAAGTATTTCCGCAATACCATTCTCAACTTTAATATTCAGATCAACAAATTTATCTGAAATATTTTTTCGTTGAAATTTAAAGGCATTAGATAAAAGGTTATTTAGAATGATCTTAATGGATGTCTCATCCGAATAAAATGATCCGTTTTGCATCACATTGGCTGTAAACTTAACATTTTCCATTCTTCCGGATATCTTAAATATAGATGTCGTATCGGCTATGATTCTATTAAAATCAATATCTTCAGACACTATTTTTCCTCTTTTCAGATTATAATATTCATGGGTATTTCTGATAAATTCATCCAGTTTCTTAACTGCATCGTCCATCATATTCAGCAACGATCTTATTTCCGGCAAATCGTCCATATCCCTGGCAAGATCAATGGCGCCAATAACACTTAATAACGGACCTCTGAGATCATGAGTAACGCTATAAGTGAATTTACCTAATTCATCATATGCAGATTGCAATTCCTTATTTTTTGCCGCCAGCAATGAGTTAGAGATATAATACTTCTTACCTTCTTCAATTGCAGACCTTACATCTGCATCTGTCCATGGTTTTTTAATATACCTGAATATATGCCCCTTATTTACCGCTTCAATTACAGATTCTATATCGGCATAACCGGTAATAAGCATTCTTACCGGCTCGGGATATTCCTCCCTCATTTCTTCGAAAAACTTGGAACCGGTAATTTCCGGCATCCGCTGGTCACAAAGTACAATGCAAATATCCGGATTAGCTTTGAGATAGGTATACGCCTGTTGAACGTCTGAAGCGATGAAAATAGTGTAATCAAACCTGAAGGTAGCCTTAAAGCCCACCAGGTTATTCTGTTCATCGTCTATGTATAAGACTTTTATTTTGTCGCGTATAGTCAAAGTACTCTATTTCTGGACTAAAGGTAATACAAGAATAAATTCCGTCCCAATACCAATTTCAGAATTTACCTGAATTTGACCATTATGTTTTACAATAGTGTTGTAAGCTATCGACATTCCCAGTCCCGTTCCCTCTCCAACGTCTTTTGTAGTAAAAAATGGCTCAAACAATCGTTTCTTTGTCTTCTCCTCCATTCCTGTCCCGTTATCCGTCAATTTTATATATACATGCTGCTCATCGTGTGAGGTTGAAATGGTAACTACTCCCCCTGGATTATCACCAAATTTTTTCCTGATCGCATATACACCATTCGAAATAATATTGAGAAATACCTGGTTGAGCTTTCCAGGATAACATTCCACCATTGGAATATTTCCATAGTTCTTTTCAATGGTTATCTTATGTCCTATAAGATTATTTGCGATCACCAATGTAGATTCCAGCCCCTCATTGATGTCAGCTTTCTTCAGATCATCTTCATCCAGCCTCGAGAAAATACGCAACCCCTTCACTATTTCTGCCGTTCTTGAAGCGCCATCTCCTATTCCCTTGAGCAACTGGTCAATCTCCATCTTCAGATAATCAAAATCAATATCCGTCTTATACTCTTCGATCTGTTTCTTTTTTTGTGAAGCATCCCCGGCATCGAATACCAGGTTCTCCATCACATCTATTGTTTCCAGGAGCAACAACACATCTCTGTTCAGCGGGTTGATGTTAGCCGTTACAAAGTTGATAGGATTATTGATTTCATGAGCAATTCCTGCAGTCAACTGACCAAGTGAGGCCATTTTCTCTGCTTCCACCAATTGGGCCTGTGCTCCTTTAAGATCTACCAAGGCTATACTTAAGTCATCATTGGCCAATTTAAGTTCATAGGTACGTTCATCTACTTTGCCCTCAAGTACTATGTTTTGTTCCTTGATTATCCTTTCATTTTCCTGGAGCGCCTCAAGTGTCTGAGCCTGCGAAATTTCTTTTTCTTTCCTGAATATATTGATCTTATCCGCAAGTGCGAATGACAGCAAAACCGCCTCGGCTGCTGTACCTATCTCCAAAATTGAGCTTGTAATTCCATTGTAGGGTAAAACGCCAAAATCCTTCAGTACAAATGTTGTAGCTCCTAACAGTAATATAGACCATGCCGCAAGAAAAAATTTGGCAGACCGGTTTCCTCTTTTCGAAATAATGTAGGATAAATAGAGTACAAAAAGGGAACCAATTATGGTATCCAGTTGCATGATGGTAAAACTCAACTGGTATTGCCCCAATAAAACAAGCACGATCGCCAGACAGAAAACACCGACCAGTACGCTTAGTATTTTATTCAAAAACGGCGCTAATGAACGGGTATGCAAAAACACCCTGGCAAACAACATTGCTGCCATGCCTGCAAAGGATGGCAAAATAAATACGCTGGTTTTCGCAAGCCACAAATTGTCTGACCAAAGAAACCGGAACGAAAAGCCCTGCAATGTTGCCTGCATGAGGCATACCGTTAAAATATAAACTACGTAATAAATATAACTGATATCCCTGACTGTAAAATAGATGAACAGGTTGTACAGGAACATTACCAGCATGAGGCCAAAGAAAATGCCAAATATCATATCCTTCCTCATGGCTGATTCAAGAATGAGCTTGGTGTCCCCTATCGACAACGGAAGCATAACCTGATCGCTCCCTTTTACTTTGAGATAGTATACCTGGGGTTTACCCTTTGGCAATATCAGGTTAAAAAGATAATTCTGCTGACTATACAACCTTTGATTGAAAGGAACCTCCGTACCTGTCTTTAATAAAAGCAGGTAGCCTGTATCTTTCTTCTGATACAACTCCACCTGGTTCAAGGTAGGTTGCGCCAGATCAAGCAGTAAATCGCTGTCGTCAGTGGTGTTTTCAATCTGAAATTTTACCCAAAATGTTGAAGTAGTGACACCAAGGTTGGGTACGTCTGAAGTCCTGGGTTGAAATTTTTTATTGGTTGCAACCTCCTTAATGGTTAATCTATTTGTAGAATCTTCAAAAACTGATACAAAGTGACCAATTTTATTGATCACTTTTGTATCAGAATATACAATCTGTTGCTGACCAGATGCCTGCAAACAAAAAAGCAGTATAAGGAAAAACGAAATTATCCCCTTCATATTGTTCAAGAAAGGTCACAAGTAATTTTGATAACCGGTTCAATATTACAAAAAAATCATCCAATATTGTACCTGCCCGGAGCTAAAATATTATTTGGATCAATTGCGCTTTTCAACTTGTTTATAAAATTATCATACTCATCGGCACCGGATATGAGTTCTTTGTGAGACATACTTAATGTTGTGGTTCTGTATGACAAAAAGCCGCTCTCTTTTAAAGTATTATTCAGTTCCAGGTAGCACGCCTCTGCCCTTGCATCTTCTCCTGCCAGATCCCTGTCCCAGCTTATAGAGATAATAACATTGATAGCCCGCTCCGATAAGCATTGGAAGGTAATAGCAGGTTCAAAATTGTGCTTTTCAATGATTGAAGAAATGATGCCAAACGACTTATCAACCTCTCCACCTTCAAAAGGTACTACCGGCGACATCCAAATCATACCGCAATTATCCTTATCCGGATCCATAACATCAGGAATAGGAGTGGTTTTGCGCCAATAGGCTGCCCTGATCGGGAAATTATCCGGAATGCCAATATACTTCCTGATTAAGAAGCTCTTAATTATATCTTCATCATGACCTGTAAAGTTACCGGTATACTGATCATTAAGAATTTTCATTATTTCCTCCCTTGATACCTCAGCAAAGGAAATACTGTCAACATGATCTTTAAGATAGCTGCTTATTATTCCATATTGCATCTGGCCATGCTCCTTGCTTACCGACCTGATGCTTACTTCTCCGTTCCACATACCCACAAGCTCATTTACACCTGGATAACTCCTTATTGCCGACCTCACATCATTTATTGAGCTGGCTCCGGGTTTACATGCATGCCATGGATACTGCATCATGGCCGAAAACACCCTGAAATCGTTATATACAGTAATAGCAGGCCTCACTAATCCATTCATAGCCAGCTCCCTGAGGGCTTCCATCAACCCTGGTATTTTCTCCTGCGAATTAACCTTGTAAAATATAAGTTGCAGATAATCGGGGCATGGCATAAGCCACATGGTAAGCTTGGTAACTATCCCGAAATTTGACTGCGAAAAAAGTCCATCAATACTTGGCCCCATTCCCCATTTGTATACATTAGATACGGTAGTATTACCAAATCTTTTGAAACCCGAAGAAATAATGTTGCCGTCCGGCAAAACAATCTCCATGCCGCAAACCGATGAAAACCTATCGGCATATAACCCTGTACCCAGCCCTCTTTCCAGTGCATTACCAATGAGGCTTGAATCAATCGGACCACCGGTACCGCTTATGATAAGTCCCGACTTCTTTTCTCTTAAAAAATCAAACAATTGCTGAAAAGTCACGCCGGGCTCTATCGTTACATAACCCAGTTTTTCATTATAGTCCAGTATGTTATTTAACCTGTCCAGTTCAATCAATACATTATTATCTGTTACAGGTACTCTGGAACCGTAACCCCAGTTTTTACCCTTACTGGTAGGATAAACAGGAATCTTATTTTCATTGGCTATTACTACACACTTTTTTACCTCTTCAGCATTTCCCGGCTTAAGTATCAGAGGTATTTTATTTTTGGTGCTGTAGTTGGTTTTTTCAGCATCAGCCCTGATCGCAGGATCAAGTATTACATATTCATTGCCTATTGCATTGCTAAACGACTTAATGACATTTTCAGAGAGCATAAATTGTGTTTTATATGTTAATTTATCTGTTTTCAATAATTAGATTGTAATCAATTTCAATTTCCTCCTGCCTTGGCGAAAACTCAATCTTGTTTTGAACAGGAGAATAGCTCAATTCCAATATTTTTGATCTTTCAATTGTTTCCGCAGTCGAAAGCTGTTGAACGTCTGATAGTAAAACAGAAGTAGCAATCAATCCTTCTTTAGGATAATAAAATGTACCATCGTTACCCAATCGCTCATCAACCAGAAAACCTACCCGCAAACAATTACTTACAGTTGCCGGTGCACATAGGGCAAATAGTGTTTGTAATTTAAGTTGCATGGCCAATGCTACGCCCACCCTGCCCAGATATATACTACCCACTCCCAGGCCTGCCACTTCCCTTGAGTTCCATAATCCACATAACTCCCCGGTACCCCGTGGAATCAGTTCTTTTACATAACTATGTATATTATGATCAAATTTTGTAAGTGCATCCTCAATGGGTAAGGCAAAATCTCCTTTTGCTACCTGAACTCTGGCTCCTCCAAATACTTTTTCGCCATTTTCCGACTCAACCAATATAATGTAAGTATCAGGATCGCTCATCCACACTACCTTGGCAGACGTTATCATATTTATACCATAAATGCGCAATACCCTTGAATGCCCCTCAACATACCGATGGCAGGACTCAATGTCATTAATTGCTCTGAAAGCTTTAATTACCAATTTTTTATGATCCAAAAGCAAACGCTTTTAATTGCCTGAAAAAAGGATCCGATAATGACAGAAACTTAATTAATTATTAATCCTTTCTCAACTACTCTCTTTCTTCTCTTCACAAAATCAGGTGCAGGGGCACTCGCAATAGAGGTTCAGTTTGGAAATGAGCAGGAATTTGAGCGCTCGCTTTCTCTTTTGGCAAAAAGTCAGGCTGCTTTATGCGTTTTTGTTACTTCAAGCCAGGCCCGCACCATGCGCCTTGAAGATGCGCGCGCATTACTTTTGCGCAAGTTTCAGATTCCTCATCAGCGCTATATTTTCATAGATATAGAAAACGGCCGCCACTGCGAGGCCAATTTCGAATGGAACAAATTTGAGCGCGAAGTGGACAGACCTGACTGGAGCAGGCCT
>CAIUZK010000212.1 GCA_903903635.1 uncultured Bacteroidota bacterium | reverse complement strand
TGAAATAAGTTCCACCATATTGCGAAGTTATATTTCTTTTATTAACTGCCATAGCTTTAGCGAAGGCATGTTTTATGAGGCATGCCCGCAAGGGCACGAGCGCAGCTCTATCTGCGAATAATGAATTATTTAAAGACTTTTATAACGAAATAAAAATGGGATAGAACGAGTAAGATGGTGGGAGTTATTTCTTCATCGTTCCATAGTCATTTTTCAAAAGACTCCTGCAACAAATAAAGATTGCCAAATAAATACTTTCTATCAGTCATTTTGCCACAGATCGCCTTCTTACCGCCCTGATTTGACCTATATACCTGGTCGGCACATGATCACCCAATAACTTTCCCCAGGCTTTTAATTGTGGTATCTTGTCGAAAATAATTTTAAGTACGCCAATAAATGGAATGGATAAAAACATGCCTGAAATTCCCCAAATTGATCCGCCCATTAAAACAATAACGATAGAACATAATGCATTTATTTTGACACGTGATGATACTATATATGGAATGAGGAAGTGATTATCTACAAATTGTATAAAGATATAGGAGAGTATGATTCCAATTTGCGTTGATATTCCATCCTTTGTAAGTGTAGCTATAGCAATAGGTAAAAGAATCGAGACGATTCCGCCTATAAACGGCAGCACATTTATAATTGCACCTAATATTCCTAGTAGAATGCCATATTCTATCCCCAATATCATTAATGCAATAGAATTTAAGCAGGCTACAATCACTGCCTCCAATAATAAACCAAACATATAGCTTTGAATAGCACCCTTGGTTTGAGTGAGTACCGCACTTACTTCTTTTGAATTCTCTTCAGCAAAAACTTCGTATAGAAAATTAATGATCAATTTTTTGTAATAAAGGAACAAAAAGCTATACATTGGAATCAATAGTACCGCTTCAATTCCACCAATAATTGTCATTAATGTTTGCCCCATAAAAGGTTGGGTTCCCACCTTAGCTTGATTTATAAACTCGTTTTGGCTACTCATACCATAATTAAAACGTTGCGCAACCTCCATTTGTATGCGTTGGATTATATAGATAATTTTTTTCTTTAAAAGAGGTAGTTCGGTAGAAAAACTTGCAATCTGTTTTGAGAGGACGTAGCCGGTAATAGCAAATATTAGAATAGCAGTTAAAACAGAAACAGATATAGCTAATATCCTGGGTATCCCTATATTTTGAAGACTATTTACAAAAGGGTTAAGTAAAATGGCAAGCATGAGACCGAAAGCAAAAGGAACCAATATACCCCTGAGATAAAAAAGAACATAAATGAATAATATTAGACCAAAAAGTATAACGGTGCATTTTATGTAAAAAGGATATTTCTTAAGCATAAGCTACGCGTCTATCCGATGAAATTATAAACAAATCACTTTTTAACCTTCTTTAAACACCCTTACCCCTGATAACTCTGGTAATACTGCAAAAGTGGGCTGATTGAGACTAATCAGTGTTACATTACATTAGAAATAGGTTACATCATTCACACGTTTGTATTTAATTCGAATATGCCTTTTCATTAATGTTAATGCCCAATCCTTTGGCTATTGCCATTCTCAATTGTATATTGGCATAAAAGAAAATAGACATGTCGGTTAATAAAAGAACATTATTATAAAAATCCCAATTTCTGCGCCACCTTATAAATTTCAATCAAATCTTCATACAATTGGTTAGACATTTCCCCTCTCGGGACTACAAAGATTAAATAAATCATTAATATGCTATTTTTTTATACCCAAAAATTGCACCAGTAGCACCGGGCTCATAACCCGAAGGTCTCCCGTATGCTTACGGGACCGCCAGCTTCTTTCAGATTCGCAGTCACCCACGACACCCTTGCTCTTGGCTAATACTCCCTACTGTAAAACGTATTCGGGACTCCCACCCTATAGCTTGTATCCATGCCTGACACACCAAAAAAAGGGTGTCCTTTTAAGACACCCTCATTCTAGTCCCAATATTTGTCCTATGTCAATTCTATCAGCCTGGGTATGTGCAGCTCGTCCGCATCTGTGTATATAATTACAAAGATCCTTTCCTCCCATGCCCTGTTTGCGATTTCTTCTATTTTTCGCTCACGGCTGTAAAATTTATGCTCGCCGTCCTGCAACTGTAGAATGAAACCTTCAAAATCACCAAACTGCCCGTACAACAGTGCTGATATTTTTCCGGCATAGCGGCGAGCGTGTTCCGGCCTGGCCTCCGAACGTCCTTCCACGCCATTAAGAGAAGGCTTTATGAGCGATGAGTTTCCCCCAAGGCCATCTATGCGTGCCGAAATGTAGGATATGTACCTTTCGATCACCGGATACCAGCGGTTCTCCTGGTTCATATGCTGTAACCGCCACTTCATAATAGCAAGCGTATCTTCTTCCGGTCGCAGCATAACATCCTTTGTAGTTACCGGTATTTTTACCTGGAAGGTACCCATGATGTACCTCCAGTTTCTAACCCGTTTCACTATTGATTCCGTTACTATGGTCAACTTCGTGGCGCTCGTCTGGCCTTCTCCGGAAATAAAAGCCAGGTGGTTTACCCCCTTCTCCGCATTCGGCCGCCGTGTAGTTATCCTGCGCACCACTATATTGAATTCCTGTCCTTTTATTACTGTAGTTGGCAGATCTACCGTAAACAGACCGGCGAAGGTTTTACCCGCATCCACCGGGATCGGAATATAGGTAACCCCTTTTGTCACTTTGCAATCCACTGTATTATTATCACTGGCCGATAACAAGTGCGTACCGTATATCTTATTCGCAAGTGTCAATACCTTGTTCACATTTACCTGCGGCCAGTAGATATGTGCAATACTCCCTACTGGTGTATTGCCCCAGTCTATCATTAATTCATCCGGGTAGTTCATCAGCAGTTCTGAGGTTAACGCAAGTGGCTTGCTCGGTCTCGTGTCAAATGCCTGCGGCACACGGTGGCTTTCAGCAGGGCCGGGGTTATCCGAGCTGGTGATCTGCATGTTGCGTTGCGCCAGCTTATCCGAATTTTCAGGACTGGGTGTTCCAGTTGTCGTACTGGTGGGTATGGGTGCATCGTCATAGGCTATTTCCGCTACAATACAGTGATGCGTGCCACCGAACTTCGAATTATTAGACGAATCATACACATCCAGATAACAACCAAAGTAAGCCCATGCGTCATCATGGTTACTGGGAATAGTTATTGAGCGGATATTGCCGTCGGTTACACTTGTGTCATAGTCGTGTGAGCCATTGGCATCGGTTGCAAAGAACGGAATGGTCTGGTTTTTGTTCCCCTTCGGGTCTGTAATACCTACTCCCGAAGCTCTTGGGAATATGGGCTTGTTAGTATCTGACCCAGAGGTCCCTTTATCACTTTTGTAGGTGGTAGCCGGCTGAAAATCAGTGTCAAACGATTGTGCAACGAACAACCTGAAGAAAACCCTTACGTTCGTGGCTGACGATCCTGCCGCGCCTTTCAAACGCACTCTTGCTAAGGCGAAGTTGTATTTTTTATGACCGCCGCTGTCGAGTGGCGAAACAGACGTATCTGCAGTTTCGTACCCTGATTGATTGGGCAGCGCATTAAGTGGATCGGGGCTGGAAGGTAAATTATATGCCGCCGTACTATTTAAGTGCCCTATCAGGTTTCGGATAGATTTGTACGGATCGCTGGTGAAAGCTGACCCCAGGTGAGTTTGTCCGGCAATGGTTGAAAACACCCTCAGGTCCTGACTCAGGTAAAAAACATTGTGGTTGTTACTGCCATCATAATTTGTAAAGTAAGGATCCGCGCCTCCCGTCAGTTCAAATACCGTGGCCGTTTGTGCACCCAAAAGAGCGCTGCCGTGTTGACTTGCGGATGCATCGAGCTCAAAGGTTACAGGGTCTGCTCCCGGAGCTGGGAAAGAATTTAAATTGGCAAACGTTATGTCAAATGCAAACCTTATACGCTGCGGTATTTTATTATTGGTCGGATCTTCGAACACCGCTATCGGATTTGCCGGGGTTGGATCTCCCGGATTAGCAGGTGAGGGCGTGATTTGAATACCGTTGGCGCCGGCGAATGAACCAGTAAATGCCGGAAAAGAAATATTGAATGAATTGAACGTATCTATATTAAAGCCTTCCAATACCAGCCAGAAGGAGTTGGAGAACTTGCCGCCGTTGGTGTTTATTACATCCTGCACTTCGTCCCGCCCGAAGGTGCTTTTGTCTACCCAAAACGACAGCAAACCTACCGGAAATGCATCATCATGGTTGGAATTGGCGATGGCCGATGCGCTTGTCGAAGGATAGGCATTATCGAGCAGCAGTTTGAAAAATGGAAATGGATCGCCGTCATCACCTGTAAGATTTCTGTAAACCCCTGAAAGTTCCGGGTCTCCCGCTCCAACGATTTGTGTGGCACTGAAACCTAATTGCGTAGACAGGTAGTACAGAAACAAAACCGCACATGCCGACTTTGAACTGTTGGATTCGTCAGCGGGATCCACGTGGTTCACAAAATCCTCCCGTGCGCTGTTGAGCCATAATGAGGCAAGTGAGGACGGGCGAAGCGCCGATCCGATATCGATAAGCAGTTGGGTTCCGAGATAGTGCGACAACCCCTCTCCCGCGGTACCCTCGCTGGAGCTAAGCGGCGACCATCCTATGCCTTGCTGTAGCATGAACATCTCCGTTACTTCCGAAACAAGCAGAAACCGCAGCATATCAACAGTCGCGCCATTGCCGGGTATCAACGTTAGGGGAGGGCCGCTTCCCCAACTCGCGCTCCACCCTGCACCCGTCTTAATATCAACCTCATATGGTACAGAGTAAGGAAGCGATATGCCTCCAAACCAGTTGGTCATCGTGGTAAAATCAGTGTCGCAAACCGCGATAAGTGCATTAGCCCTGTTTTTGCCATCAGCAGTCGAAAGGGAATCATCGTATTTGATCTGATAATTTACGGTCACACCGCTATTGGTGAGCCCTGTGGTGATAAATGCCATGTGTTTTTTTGTTTTTAATGCC
This sequence comes from uncultured Bacteroidota bacterium, assembly GCA_903903635.1. Taxonomy (GTDB): domain Bacteria; phylum Bacteroidota; class Bacteroidia; order Chitinophagales; family Chitinophagaceae; genus Nemorincola. Next base: position 582 of record CAIUZK010000212.1, on the reverse strand, counting down.
TACTCTGGATCTGTTTTCGGCGTGTCAGTAGTGCAAAAATTGCAAAAAACAATCTAAAATAGAAAGGTAAAAAACGGTATTTATACCGTTGTTTAACGGTTTTTCCCCTGCCCGAATCTTCACACCTCTGTGTACAGGAAGCCATCACCTCTATGGATGTAACCACTCTTTAATATCTGATGCTTTAAGGCCGTATAAAGAGGCGTGATCAGTTGGCAAACCGATGTAATCCAGCCGCTGAGCGTGGAGTCTGAAAGTTTCACTCCTTTACGTTCAAAACGTTGCAACTGGCAGTAGAGGGGTAAATGATCAACATATTTATCTATCACCATGTGTGCCAGAAGCCCCGGGCCTGCCATCCTTCTCCCAGGTCAGCAGCTCGATGTGTGTGCGGCGGCGGTTTACAAATACAAACACATCCCCACTCAAAATATCCTGCTTCAGTTCTGTCTTAGTGACGTTGATTAAATAAAGTACACCATATTGCGAAGTTATATTTCTTTTATTAACTGCCATAGCTTTAGCGAAGGCATGTTATTAACTGCCATAGCTTTAGCGAAGGCATGTTTTATGAGGCATGCC
>CAIUZK010000211.1 GCA_903903635.1 uncultured Bacteroidota bacterium | reverse complement strand
TGCGAAGTTATATTTCTTTTTTATGAGGCGTAAAATCTGCGAATAATGAATTATTTAAAGACTTTTGCAACGAAATAAAAATGGAATAGAACGAGTAAGATGGTGGGAGTTATTTTGTCATCGTTCCTTATGTTTTACTTGTTGGTATAAAAAGGTGTTGAATAGATATTTACTATGTGGGAAATAGTGTATTTATCTAATACGCCACTCCATTCGTTATTACGATTTGATCGTCAAAATAGTTCCGGCTTGTGTAACTGTGTACGTAGTCAGGCCAGAGGGTGGTGGTCCGCCAAGAACCGCGCCGGTTGTCGCATTGAAAGTGCCGCCATGGCAAGGGCAAATAACTACCCCGCTACCCGGACTGTAATTAACTGTACATCCTGCATGTGTGCAAGTGGGAGACAATGCATGGTAAACAGATGCTGTAGTGTGGATTACCAGAACACCATTGGTAAGCAATGAACCTCCAACTATATTCAGAGCCGCATTGGCTGATGAAGACAGGTCAAGTGTAAAATTGACATTTGCAGGTCCGGCAAAGTTTTGCTTGCTGCAACTCTGGATGATGCCGGCAGGAATTAGAGAGAGGCCACACAGAGCTAATGATTGCTTCAAAAAATCTTTACGTTCCATAAATTACCCTTTTTATTTTAAGAATTCGACCGCAATTTAATGTGTAGGTACATGTATTCGATATGGCAATGTGAGGTTTAACAAACAATTATACAGATGCCTGAATATATTATGTTGTTCGATAGCATTTTGTTGGCTTGTTTTAATAGACATCTTCATAAATTTATAGCAGTACCAATAATAAGGCTTAATATTTTTTTAATACTCATTATTTTCTGGTGTGTATACTGACAAGGTAGATTTCCTTTTTTCTGGACGATTTGATTCCACAGATAGCATTGAAAAAAAAATGACAAGACGGGAAGGGGGCCAGGCAAAATGTTTTTTTCGCACTTCACTGCAATTAGTAATTTAATATATAAAAATAAATACCTAAATAAACAGTTCATTTTAAATGCAATTTAGATTAATGCATTAGGAGGGGTAGGTCTTAAAAATTTAATCAGAAGTAATAATTATCAGTAATAATTATATTTTTCTATTGTGCGATTTGTATTGTTTTTAATAAAATCACTTCAAAAAAAACAACATAAAATTTATATTTAATGCGATTTTGATAATTGGGGAAATCTTCTTTTTCATTTTTTGTGAGAAAATAGTTATTTTTACGTTTTGACAAACTATTTTTACTTTTTATCTGTCTTATATAGAACGGGTAAGTAATCTGTATAATTGCAACAAATTTTTTTATACTTTTTTATGAAAAAAAATCTACCATCCTATTTGCGCGGCCTGTTTCTTTCGGGCATCATTATCATAATGATGAGCATAAATACTTATGCATCACATATAGTTGGAGCTGAGTTAAGCTACAAGTGGGTAGCAGGTACCTGTAATACCTACGTAATTACAGTTAATCTCTATGGAGATTGTGGTCCTGCAAGCGCAGGGTCATTTTCTACCTTGCCAACCTCTTCACCATTTATATGCATAAATGATGGAGCAACTAATGTGACAAACATCAGTCTGGCAATTCAGGCTCCCAATACCGGACTTGAGGTAACACCGGTTTGCCCCGATTCGCTTGCTTTTGACCAATGTTCAGTTCCCTCATCTTCGTTGCCGGGGATTAAGAAATTCGTATACAGCAACCAATATATTTTCCCTCATTTGTCGGCATATTGGAGATTGATTTATACCGGAAATAATGGTACAGGTGCAGGAGCAGGAAGAGCTGTAGCGATTACCAATCTGTTTAATCCGGGTGGAACAATTATGGGTTTGATTGATACACTCAACAACAGTATGAATAATACAAGGGGGCATAACTCAAGTCCGGTACTTACTGTTGAGCCTATTCCCTATTTTTGCCATGATTCATTATTGAAATCATGTTATAATCCTGGTGCTGTTGACCTAAATGATATTGGGCCAGGTGAACCAGCTGGCGATAGTTTGGCTTTCTCTCTAATTATTCCTAATAACGGTACCAGTGGAACAAATTGCAATGTAGCAGGTACATTCTGTTCTTATGTTTCTAATCAATATCCCGGAGGCCCATTATGTACCGGAGACCATCCATTAACCGTGCATGATGCTACTCCTGCAAGTTACAGTTTTGATCCTTATACCGGTCAATTGTGTTTTATTCCTGCTTATGCTCAACGTTCAGTAGTAGTTTACAATGTGCAGGAATACAGAGACGATACACTGGGCAAAATGACTTCAATAGCCGGTACCGGGGTGGCTGGATATGGTGGCGATGGTGGTCCTGGACTTTCAGCCCAATTGAACAGACCGGCAGGGGTAGTTATTAATTCAACAGGTGATATTTATTTTGCTGATTGCTTTAATAACAGGGTTAGAAAAATTGCTGCCGGGGGTACTGTTACTACCGTGGCCGGTACCGGTACTGCCGGATATACAGGAGATGGAGGTACGGCAATTACAGCCAATCTTAATCACCCTATGGGTATTGCATTGGATGCTGCAGGCAATCTTTTCATAGCCGATATGAATAATCATGCTATTCGTAAAGTAACTCCAGGCGGCATCATCAGCACAATAGCCGGAAACGGAACTCCGGGATTTGCTGGTGATTTAGGCCCTGCTGCGGCTGCTACCTGCCAGTTAAATAGTCCCATAGCAGTATTTGCAGATGCCGCAGGCAATATTTATATTTCAGATACAGCAAATGAACGCATTCGCCGTATTAATGCGGCTGGGGTAATTAATACAATTGCTGGTACCGGTATTGCTGGTTCTTCTATAGAAGGGGTTGTAGCGACTACTGCCAATATCAACAATCCTTACGGGTTGTATGTAGATGCAACATCTACAGTATATTTTGCTGATTCACGAAATAATGCCATCAGGGCTATTTCTCCGGGTGGTGTAATTACCACAGTAGTAGGCACATTGCCTCTGCCATCGGCTGCCGGATTTTCAGGAGACGGAGCGCTTGCATTGGGATCACATCTTAATAATCCTACCGGAGTATTTATAGATAATAACGGGCAAATGCTTATCGCTGATCACCTGAATAACCGTATCCGCATGGTGAATACCTGTAAGTACATTACCACACTGGATGGTAACGGTACACCTGGATTTTTAGGTGATGGAGGTGTGCCGCTGGGCGCTGAACTTGATAGTATGTTGTTTGTAGTAAGTGATGTAAAAGGTAATCGTATCATTTCTGATTACCGCAATAACCGTATTCGCGAAGTTGTGCGTGTAGCAAATGTGATCCCAATAAAAGTTGGTACTATGCAACGTGAAATGACTTTCCTTGTTAAGGATTGTTCTAATAGTGAACCTGTTGGAAATATTGATACAGGATTTGGGGGGGGTATTCATCGTATTGATCCAACGCATTATTATGGTTGTGCCAATTCCGGAATTTTTACTTTGCAAATGAATCCAATAGAATTAACTGATACAACTTTGAATATTACAATTACAGCAACAGGATTATCCGGTGGGTTATTGTTTTCAGTTACAGGCAATGGTACGCCACATCCTCATGCCACTGTTACTGGTAATACCTCAATTATCATTCCTGGTGACTATGTATTCTACCTTACTTATACAGATAATCACTGTCCGCTGGTTGGTACAAATACTGTTGCCTTTTCAGTAGAGATACTACCTGTTCCTACAATCCGGGATTCACTCATTTCATTGCCAACATGTAGCCAGAAGGCGGCCTATTGGATCATGCCGGGTGGAACAGGAAAACCATGGACCATAAAGGTCTCAGGCCCTTGGCCGGATTCTACGGATACATTCCAGGTATTTACATTCGATACATCGGCATTCGTAGATAGTCTTGCCCCCGGACTCTATACTTTAACTATTTTTACCAGTGTAAGCAATGACTGTAGCCAGTACGTACAAATCAATGTGTTGCCTGATACGTTCGCTATTACTGCAACATCTGACAGCCCAACATATTGCGGCGCTCAGGATGGTAAGATCAGGATTCATGGATTGACACCTGGACATGCCGATACTGTATATTACCGGTTTAACGGAGTACTGCAGCCTGCGATCGGATTTGTCGTCTTGCCCGATAGTTCGTTTACTATTACGGGACTTCTGGCCGGCGTGTATGACAGTATTATTGCAAAAGAAGGTTTGTGTAAGACTATAAATAACGTGCCTGTTATTACATTATATAATCCACCGTTTATTTTCAGAACAGTTACTACGAAAAACCCTTCCAAGTGTGGATTCTGTGATGGAGTGGATACCCTTTGGGGTTTACATCCGGGACAACTGGATACTATAAATTACTCTTACCAGCCTTGGGGAGGCGGCCCGATTACAATAGGAACTTTAAGTCACTTTATTGGATTGGATAGTATGATCATTGTGTCTGGGTTATGTGGTGGTCAGTATACAAATTATATTGCTAACACAGCCGGATTATGTAATGCTACCCGTAATGGTCCGTTCAATCTTACGGCACCTGGAATTCAGGCAGGATTTGATACTACTGTACACTATGGTTGTCATGGAGATACAATATTCTTCCACAATACATCTGTACCGGCGGCTGATCTGACTTATCAATGGAATTTCGGGGATGGTCTGACCAGTACTTCACCAAATCCATGGCATGTATATACTAATACCACAACAAACACTGTGACTATTAAGCTATACATTACAAATACAAAATGCGTGGATAGCTTCATCCTGACCAAGACATTTGATAACTATATCCACGCAGGATTTACATTTGTTCCTGATCCTTTTGTTTGCCAGGATAGTCTGGTTACATTCACAAACATTTCAACCGGTACTAATCCAACCTATAACTGGTACTTTGGCGATGGAACAACCAGCACTGCTATAAATCCTACACATGTGTATACTTATACCGGTACACGTAAAATCATGCTGATTGCAAATGAGAATATGATACCTGTACCTACGTATTATACCCCATGTTATGATACCATGATCAAGACAATTTCTATAGACTCAAATAGCGCTGTAACTATACTTACAACCGATAGCGTGATCTGTCAGGGTGAAGCAATAACTTTCAGGGGAATTTATTCTACACTGGGAGATACCATGGTAACATGGTCATTCGGCGATGGTACAGTTATTCTGAACCAGAATCCTCTATTGCATGCTTATGATACATCATCTTATATTGGACATATGGTAGTAACTCTGGATGTTAAATACAGATCATGCCCAAGCAATTCAGCAACGCGCAATATCATAGTATATCCGTATCCAAGTATATTTATGGGACCGGATTTTGCCATTTGCCCCGGAGGTAATCCGGTTACCATTAAGGATGACCGCAATGAGTTCAATCCTTTGGCAAGATGGAAATGGAATACAGGTGAAACAACGCCGGGTATCACTATTACCAAACCAGGTACTTATGTAAATATTGTAACTCTTGATGGCTGTACTGCCACAGATACAGTAGTTGTACTAAAGGATTGTTACATGGATATTCCGAATGTATTTTCACCAAATGGCGATGGAACCAATGATTATTTCTATCCACGACAAATACTTACCAAAGGGTTAGTTTCCTTCAAAATGAGTATTTATAACCGTTGGGGACAGGAAATATTCGAAACATCAGCAGTTGATGGCAGAGGTTGGGATGGTAATTTTAATGATAAGGCACAACCCGAAGGTGTATATATTTATGTAATAGATGCCAGGTTTAAAGACGGGCAAATAGAGCATCATCAGGGAAATGTAACTTTGTTAAGATAACAAGAGATATATTTATCCAATATAACCGTTCTGATTTTTAAGAACGGCTATATTAGGGCTTGTAAGGAAATAAAGGTTGCTTTTTGACGCAGTTATTTTTCTTTTTTGCAAGGCGTAAAATCTGCGAATAGTGAGCTATTTAAAGACTTTTACAACGAAGCAAAAATGGAAAAGAACAAGATAAAAAGTAACCTTTATTTTCTTACAAGCCCTTAGTTAAATTGAAATAGTTTTTTGCTGGTTTACAGTTGTATTGATTCAAGAATAGAGTGGTGATCAGTATATGTTAATTAAATATTTTTTTTCATTTTTCATTTTGAAATGAAAGAAAATAATAATAATTTTAGTGTACTGTATTAAACCATATAAACACTTTTAAGTCTAAATGCTCTGGCAGTGATTCATTAGATTGATGATGATTGAAATGAAGTAATTCTATGAAAAAAGTACCCGCCTGTCTGAATCGGTTAATTAGTACTATTGTACTGGCTCTATTGAGTTTTAATTCATTTGCCAACCATCTGGTGGGTATGGATTTGTTTTATACCTGGGTAAGCGGAAATACATATAAAATCACACTGATTGCATACGGAGATTGCGGTTCGGCTGCAACAACCGGAGCATTTGCAGCCTTATCAACGGCTGCCCCTGAAATTCAAATTTTTAACGGGAATACCTTAATCAATACTATCAATCTAACTATACAAGCGCCTTCTGCAGGTGTTGAAATTACCCCGGTTTGTCCGGCGGATATTAGTTTAACCCAATGCACCAACACATCGTATACCATTCCCGGAATAAAAAAATTTGTATACACAGCAAATTACACTGTGTCCGGACCATCGGCTTACTGGCGTTTTCTTTTCATGGGGCAACTTACAGGTACTTCGGCAGGAAGGGCATTGTCAATATCCAATATCATTACGTCGCCTGTTACTTGCATTGAACTGGTAGATACATTGAATAATACAGTTACACACAATTCAAGTCCGTTGCTTACCAACGTGCCAACACCTTTCTTCTGTCTGGATAATAATGACAATTATAACCCTGGTGCCGTTGATCCTGATGGAGATAGTTTGATATTTTTTCTGGTACCTGCTCAAAACGGATGTCCTCCGGGAGGACCTGTATCTTATCTGGGAACTTATACTGCTACAAATCCACTAACAGCTTCAAGCTGGATATTCGATCAGCATACCGGGCAGATTTCTTTTTTTCCTACACTTACGGCAAGGGCAGTAGTAGTATACAACATTGAGGAATTTCATGGCGGGGCATTCCGGGGAACCAGCCAGAGAGAGATGACCTTCCTGGTGCAGACTTGCACCAATATTCCCCCTACCGGAAGTTTATCCGGAGCAACGGCCGGAACCATTGCTGATCCTACACATTTCCAGATATGCCAGAACACAGGCCCTTTTTCATTTCAGATAAATCCAACTGAAACGGATACTTTAAACAATATTACTGTTTCAGTAACAGGATTACCTACCGGATCATCTTTCGTAACTACGGGCAACGGCACACCTCATCCACATTGTACTCTTAGCTGGACTTCTACTGGCGTTGCTGCTGGTGTATATACATTCTATGTTACCTATACCGATAATAATTGTCCGTTGTCGGGTACACAAACAATAGCCTATACCATTACAATAGTTACCCAACCATTGATCAGCTATTCCTTAATCGTTTCAGCTTCCTGTGTACATAAAGCGTTTATCAACATTATTCCAACAGGAGGCGGCAGTCCATGGTTTGTGCGTGTTTCTTCAGGTATTGATACAATACAGTATTTCAGCGGAGTTACAGGGGCATTTACCGATAGTATTGCGCCGGGTACTTACATACTTACTATTTATTCAGCAGCGGCAGGTGGGTGTAAAGGTTCTGCTACCATTACTATACCCGGACCAACACCAGTTACTCTTGCACCTTCTTTTACAAACCCAAGTTATTGCGGCATTTATGATGGTACTATTAAGCTGCACAATCTTGTTGTAGGTACATCGGATACCATAAAGTATTCTGTTGGTGGCGTGATTCAACCTCCGGTTGTGAGCATAGTTGCCGGAGACGGTTCTGTGACCTTAACTGGACTTGGTGCGGGTGTTTATACCGGAATAACTGTAACCTACGGCTATTGTGTTTCGAATATTGCCGGGCCCGTTACATTAACGAATCCTCCGTTTACAATGCGTGCACTTACGTCCACCAATCCTGTTTTCTGCGGAGTTTGTAACGGAACAATTACTTTGTACGGGCTGCATCCCGGGCAATTGGATACCATTACCTATACATTTGGAGGGATACCTCAACCGTCTGTGATCATTTTAATTCCTGCTGATAGCCAGGTTCATCTGACCGGGCTATGTGCAGGCGTATATTCAACTTTTATTGCTAAAACAGCAGGTGTGTGTGTGTCAAATATGCTTGGACCTGTAACACTTACAGTTCCTCCATTCACAATACGTGCAATAACATCCACTAATCCTGATTACTGTGGTATATGCAATGGAACAGTAACATTATATGGTTTGCATCCCGGAGGTACAGATACCATCTATTATACTAAGGGTGGCGTTCCTCAACCCCCGGTTTCTTTCCTTATACCTATAGATAGTACCGTAACTATTACGGGACTATGCGCAGGAACATACAGTAATTTTGTCGCTCATGCCGGAAGCTCCTGCGTTTCCAACTCGCTGGGGCCTGTTACTTTAACGGTGCCTCCGTTTACCATCAGGGCATTAAGTCATGTTAATCCTTCCTATTGCGGAATATGTGATGGTTCGATAACAATTTATGGCGTTCATCCTGGAGAGACTGATTCAATACTCTATACTTATAATGGAGTGGCTCAGCCACCGATTGTAAGATTGGTGCCGGCAGATAGCCAGATAGTTATTACCGGCCTGTGCTCAGGAGTATATGCCAACTTCATTGCCCGTACCGCCGGCACATGCGTGTCGAATACTCTCGGACCAGTGACATTGACCGTGCCCCCATTTACAGTGAGAGCGTTGAGCGGTACCAATCCTGATTATTGCGGTATTTGCAATGGTACGATAACTATTTATGGACTTCATCCTGGCGAAAGCGATACCATATCATACAATTTCGGAGGTGTGCCTCAGCCATCGGTGGTGCGTTTTATAGGACCAGACAGCATGGCCGTGTTAACCGGTTTATGTGCCGGTGTATACAGCAATTTCATTGCCAGAACGGGCGGCGTATGTGTGTCTAATACATTAGGGCCTATTACTTTAACAGTGCCTCCGTTTACTGTTAGAGCCCTAAGCTGGACCAATCCTGATTATTGTGGTATTTGCAATGGAACCATTACTATATACGGACTTCATCCGGGAGAAACCGATACTATTTCGTATACTTACAACGGGGTTGCGGCTACGCCAATAGTTGCATTAATACCTGCCGACAGCCAGGTTCATCTTACCGGGTTATGCTTTGGTGTCTATGATAATTTCATAGCAAGAACCGGTGGCGTATGTGTTTCTAACACGTTAGGCCCGGCCAATCTAACCGTACCGCCATTCACAATGCGGGCAATTGGGTTTACCAATCCCACAAAGTGCGGATTCTGCAATGGCACAATAAAGCTTTATGGATTGCATCCAGGGCAAACTGATACCATTAATTATAATTTCAATGGGGTTCCTTTCCCGCCTTTCAGCATAATCATCGGGCCGGATAGCACGGTAACCATGTCTGGCTTATGCGAAGGTATTTACAGTAATTTTGTGGCAAACACTGGCGGTGTATGTGTATCCAATGTTTTGGGTCCTGTTACCCTTAAAGCACCTCCGATTATTCCCGGTTTCACTTATAAATTGTATAAGGGATGTGGTGGTGATACTGTTGTAATAACCAATACTTCCTGGCCTGCTTCTGACCTTACTTATCGTTGGTTTTTTGGAGACGGGGATTCGAGTACTGATGTTAATCCGGTGCATGTTTACCATAGTCCGGGTGTAGATTCTATTAAGCTTTACATAACCAATACCAAATGCTTTGACAGTACTGTGCAGCCGGTAATTCTCGATAACCTGATCAATGCCGGGTTTACATCGGTACCAGATAGTTTCGCATGTATGAATACGCCGGTTTTATTTACCAATACTTCTACTGGTACACTGCTAACCTATAAATGGATATTTGGTGATGGCGGAACCGCTGCCAGTACAGATGCATCGCATACCTTTAAGCACCCAGGCAATTATAATGTAATCCTTGCCGTTTCAAATTATGTGCCCTGCTTTGATACTGTAAAAAGGCTATTTACTGTAGACTCAAGCAGTGCAATAAGTATGACAGCCAGTGATAGTACCAATTGCGGAGGAACAGCTATTGTATTCAAGGGGATTTTTGCCACATCCGGTCTCACAGGCATAAAATGGGGATTTGGACCCGAAGATACTGCATTAAATCAAAATCCGATTTCTCACGTATTTAGTTCGGCAGGTGACTATATCGTTTTTGTTGAGGCATTGTACAGGGCTTGTCCCGATACCAGTGTGAGCAGGCTGATCCACATTTTTGGCCAGCCATCTGTTAATATTGGCGGAGATACTGCAATATGCCCTGGAAGTGAGCCTATACAGTTATTGGATAAACTGAATGCAACTTCAAAGAACACGAGGTGGTATTGGAACACAGGAGAAACCACACCCGGTATTTCCATCGTTGAGCCAGGTCAATACTATGTTATCGTCACTCAGCACGGTTGTAGCACTACCGATTCTATATTGGTGAAGAATGATTGCTTCATGGATATACCCAATGCTTTTACTCCTAATGGCGATGGGGTGAATGACTATTTCTTCCCCCGTACATTACTTTCCAGCGGACTAACTGAATTCAGTATGCATATCTTTAATCGCTGGGGACAGGAAATATTTGCTACCAATACACTGGATGGCCGGGGATGGGATGGCCGATTAAACAACGTACAGCAACCAGAAGGTGTTTATATCTACCTGATAGATGCTGTGTTTAAAGATGGTCAGAAAGAGCATCATCAAGGCAATGTAACCTTGTTAAGATAAGTGGCTTCAACACTTTGCTGATAAATATTTGAAAGCGTCTTCCCCTCAAAACGGAAGACGCTTTTGTTAGATCAATATCTTAATCATCGTCACTAAGAAATAAATAGTACAATTATGACTTGATTATTTTTCTTTTATTAACTGCCATAGCTTTAGCGAAGGCATGTTTATTAAGTTGCCAGATCCGCGAATAGCAAGCCTATTTAATTCCGAAAGCTTTCGGGAGGCAATGCAGAGAAAATGGAAAAGGATAGGTTAGGATGTATTAGTTATTTTTTAACAATGACTAAGTGTAAAACACGAATGAATGATCACATTTTTCGTGCCGGAAACAGGAAAGCTATCAGGGATAGGTAAGCAGGGTAGTATTGCAATGGGTATAATTATCAGGTGTAACCACTATAGAACCGCTCCAATGCCTCACATTGGTAGCCGAGGCGCTATCGATTGCGGTATAAGCTATAGTTTGCGTATGGCTGGATGAAGTAACACCTAATGTGCTGAGATCAATAGTATAACAATTGGCATCGCCGCATGCCGGAATGGAAGAACTAAGCGCCGCGATATTGCCGGTTGTTGTTGCGTTTATGGTGAGCGTAATGTGCGAGGAGTAAAGCGCCTTATCGGTCCAGAATACCCATTTGCCCACCGAAGGACTATTGTCTGATTTTTTAGTGCAGGAGGCGGCAATGAGGAAAATAAAAAGGACGGATACTATTGCGGAAATTCTGCTTATCATGTTTTTATTCATAAAAGATCGAAAATTGAACTGCAACAAAATTAGTTGCTTATTGATTGAAAAACGAAAATAGACTGAAAATAGTATGAGATTGCCTTGATTGTGTTATTTTTAAATTAATACAATATATAGCTGTTGTTTAAATACGAGATGGCTGCACTCTACTGAGATAATAGCTCATGGAAAATATTGTAACGAACATGGTTGAAATTCCTGAAATTTGCAGTGATGCAGTTTAAGATACATAGTCCGTATGAGCCGGCGGGGGATCAGCCCGAGGCTATACGGCTGTTGGTGAAGGGATTGGACGAGGGTGAGAAGTTTCAGACGTTGCTGGGGGTTACAGGTTCGGGTAAAACCTTTACTGTGGCCAATGTAATTCAGGAGGTCAAAAAGCCTACCCTTGTGCTCACGCACAACAAGACCCTTGTGGCGCAACTGTATGGCGAGTTCAGGCAGTTTTTCCCCGATAATGCGGTGGAGTACTTTGTATCATACTACGATTATTACCAGCCTGAAGCCTATATGCCGGTATCTAATACCTATATAGAAAAGGACCTGAGTATTAATGAAGAACTGGAGAAACTCAGGCTGAGGGCTACCAGCAGTCTGCTCAGCGGCAGGGAGGATATATTGGTGGTGGCCTCGGTATCGTGTATCTATGGTATTGGTAATCCTACCGAGTATGCCAATAGTATCATCAGGTTTAAGAAGGGGGATAATATAGGCCGTAACCATTTTCTGCACCTGCTCGTCAACTCGCTGTATAACCGCAGCCAGGGCGATTTTACAAGAGGAACTTTCAGGGTGAACGGCGATACGGTAGATGTGAATCTGCCCTATGTAGACTATGGTTACCGCATCACTTTCTTTGGCGATGAGATTGAAGAGGTGGAGACATTTGAACCCGAGAACGGAAAGCGGATTGGCGTTATGGAGACTGCCGCTATCTTTCCGGCCAACCTGTATATCGCCCCCAAGGAGCAGATGTCGCAGATCATCTATGAGATACAGGATGAGATGATGTCGCAGGTTGAGTATTTTAAGAAGATAGGTAAGCATATTGAGGCGCAACGAATTAAAGAACGGGTGAGTTATGACCTGGAGATGATTCAGGAGTTGGGCTACTGCAGCGGTATTGAGAACTATTCGCGGTTCCTCGACAGGCGTAAACCCGGCGCAAGGCCCTTCTGCCTGCTGGATTATTTCCCCGATGATTTTTTGCTGGTGATAGATGAAAGCCACGTTACCATTCCGCAGATAAGTGGTATGTATGGCGGCGACAGAAGCAGGAAGATGACCCTGGTGGATTATGGCTTCCGGCTGCCATCGGCGCTGGACAACCGGCCCCTGAACTTTTATGAGTTTGAGACTAAGCTGAATCAGGTGTTGTTTATTAGCGCTACACCGGGCAAGTATGAAATGGAACAATGCGGCGGTGTGGTCGTGGAACAGATCGTAAGGCCCACAGGGCTGCTGGAGCCACCCATTGAGATACGGCCCAGCATCAACCAGATAGATGATCTGCTGGATGAGATAGACAAGCGGGTGCAGAAGGGTGACCGCGTGCTGGTGACCACACTCACAAAGCGCATGGCCGAAGAACTCGATAAGTACCTGAAGCGCATCAACATCAACTCGAAGTATATACACAGTGAGGTAGACACCCTGGAGCGCGTGGAGATATTGCGCGACCTGAGGCTGGGTAATATCAATGTGCTGGTAGGTGTGAACCTGCTGCGCGAGGGCCTGGACCTGCCCGAGGTATCGCTGATGGCGATACTGGATGCAGATAAGGAGGGCTTCTTAAGAGATGAGCGCTCGCTAACCCAGATGGCCGGAAGGGCCGCACGCAATGTGAATGGTCTGGTCATTTTTTATGCTGATAAGGTAACAGATAGCATGCGCCGTACTATTGATGAAACCGACCGGCGCAGGGAAAAGCAAATAAAATACAACCTCCAGCATGGCATTACTCCTATGACCATCAAGAAGAGTATTCAGGAGATCATGCAGCAGGGTAGTGTGCTGGATATTAAGGGGTATGATGAAAAGAACCAGTATGCGGTAAGTGATGGCCTGCTGCCCATAGCCGCTGAGCCGGAAACAGAGTATAAAAAGACCGCGCCCCAACTCGATAAACTTATAACCCAAACCAAAAAGGCTATGGAAAAGGCCGCAAAAGACCTCGACTTTATGGAGGCCGCCCGCCTGCGGGATGAACTGTTTAAGATGCAGAAGGAGAAAGAGGGGTTGAAGTAAACCCCTGCCTCCCAAAGGGTAAATTATTAATCTGCTTTTTTGGCAAAGCGTTATGCGCTAAGGAATAAAATTTGAAATAAGAACAGGGTAATATACAAAACGCTTATTTTGGCATTATGAATATTCAGGCTGAGAAAATTGAGCTTATACGGCAGATCACTGAATTGGATAGTGAACTGATAATAAAGAAAATAAAAACCATAATAAAGTCAGCTAAAAAAACTGATGAAACTGAGCGTATAATGTCAAACCCAGCTATGGTGAAAAGGCTGAATGAAAGCAGGGAACAGATAATAAAAGGCCAGGGAATCAAAATTTCATCTGATGAGATATGGAAATAGTATTTTCTCCGCATGCAATTAATGACCTGAATTACTGGAAGCAGAAAAACGATGAAAAGGTACTCAGGCGAATAAAACAACTAAGGAAGCAATTCAGCAAAATCCATTTGCCGGGATAGGCAAGCCGGAACCATTAAAACATAATCTCAAGGGAATGTGGTCCAGGCGAATTAATAGGGAGCATCGAATTGTTTATGAGATTGAACTGGATATTGTGATGGTACATGCGTTAAGGTTGCACTATGCTGAATAAATGAGTTTATTAATTTGTGATGCATTTTTATGGCTATCTTATTTTCTGTTTTTTTAGCAAAATAAGCCAATAGGTGAGGGTAGCTGTTGGATAAATTTCAACTTGAATTCATTGATCGGGCAATGTTGTTTTATTGTTTTTAGTTAGCGCATAATACCTGATATAAACCAGGAGATAGGAACAATCGCTTCAATATTGTTGTACTTAAAAATATTTGTTTATTTTCGATAGGCAATTTAATATACTTGAATTGGGGCCATTAGATGAAGCAGTATAATGTAACGTTTAATAAAACCGCAAACATTGTTTTTGCGATAATTTTTCCTGGCCTGATTATTGGCCCGTTTATTGTATTGCTTGCCAAATTTGCACAAGGGTTAAAAGATTGGGAGGTGGGGTTACTAATCGGTGTTTTCTTATTGTTTCTCTTGTTTTTCACAATGAAGCTGGTGAAGAAAATGACTC
This sequence comes from uncultured Bacteroidota bacterium, assembly GCA_903903635.1. Lineage (GTDB taxonomy): Bacteria > Bacteroidota > Bacteroidia > Chitinophagales > Chitinophagaceae > Nemorincola. Next base: position 76,411 of record CAIUZK010000211.1, on the reverse strand, counting down.
CGGTTGGTTTGTTTACTTTCACTTATGATGGATTTGAGGTGGAATTTCTGGATAGTGGAACTTTTATACCAGAAACTTTTGAAGTGAGGGCAAAGGATATTATTAAATGCACAGTAGGGAATAGTAATAATAGGTACTATCTCCGGTTTGAAACATCTGTTGTGCCTGCAAATTTTAATTTGTTGGCGGGTTCGCATAAGAAGGAAGATGTGGAAGAGTTTGATGAGTTGATAGAGAAGCTTATAGCTATGAGTACATAAATCCCTCCCCTTAGGCCAGGGATCATGAAATAAGGGTTCGTGTATATTATTGAGTTTAGACATTGATTGGGCATTTTGATTTTGAGAGGTTGTTTGAACCAGTACTTGCATATCGGTTTACAGTTTTGGGGTATTAGAGGATTTTAGGATAGTTGGTTTGAATCAGTTAATTGGTGCGGCAAAGGGAAGATTTGAAGGGGGAGAAGTTTTCAACTTTTTGTAACAATAAACATGAAAATATGAAAAATACATTGCAATATATTTTGTTTACAACCGTGGTATTTTCTTCATGCATTAGCGATAATAATAAAGAAAATGGCAAGAGGGCGAAAATGGTTATTGATAGATATTATGGTTTTGTAAAAAGGCATAGTTATGATTCCATCAAAACTATAGTTACTCCTGATTTTTTTGGTAAATCTGATTCAAAAGAAATGATTAGTATTTTAGAAAAAATGCAAAATGATTTTGGTGATATTATTGAAGCGGATTGTGAAAACAGCAAGTATGAATATTTCTTTACAGGTGGTAAGCAAGAAAATAGGATTGAACTTACGTATAAGGTGAAATATGCCAATAATCATTTTAATACTGATGTTTTTACTTTTAAATTCAACTCGAATTTTAATGGCAAAATATATGGTATAAGGTTTGTACAATGAGAAGTCAATAATTTATAAATTGCACCTAACGACGATATTTTTACTCTGAAATAATGTATTGCACTTAATTTATTCAATTTACAAAACCCACTCTTTTCTGTTATCTATATTCATTCAGAAAAAACAAGACGATAATAAGTGAGGCAACACACATTACATCAACTTGAGTACCCCGATTCACGTGTGTTGTGCAGAAAACTCAGACTTATGGGAAAGAACATATTCATTAAGGAATAGTAAATTATATGAAAAAATCGCTATTTGTTATTCAATATTTTATGCTGATTTCCTGCATAAACCATGATGGTCACCTTGTGAAGATCGATTCTCATGTGAAAAAGTCAACCAAAGATTTAAGAGATCATCATTTAAGGGGGAAAGTCAAATATGTCTCAGAGCTTCATTTCAGGTATGAACAATCCAATAATTCATATATTAAGGAATTAACTGGGAAGCAGGAATTATTTTATGATAGTAGTGGTAAGCAGTCTGAAATTATTATTTACTCTGATAATGGAAGTTTAGACCAGAAGAGGGTTTTTAAATACGATAGTTTCAATAAAAATATAGAAATTGATTTTTATAATTCACTTGGCGTTATTTATAATAAAGTTTATAATAAATTTGATGCAGATAATAATTGTATCGAAAGCGACTTTTATGGAAATTCGAACAGCCTTATACGTGTAATTAAATTCAAATATGACAGTGGCAATAATATGATCGAAGACGAATTATTTAATTTTGATAATAAGTTGGAGTCAAAAAATATTTACAAATATGATGAAAGAGGAAACGTTATTTCAATAATTAATTATTTTGGTAAGATGGTTGCAAGTGAAACTTTTTATACATATAATAGCAAGGATGATGTTATAAATAGAAAATATGTGCCGTGTAGCACACATAGTGCTTACATTGAAAAATACTCGTATTCTAATTTTGATCCAACCGGCAATTGGCAAGAATATATTATATGTGATGAAGAGGGAATCAAATTAGATTTAATAACGAGAGAAATAAAATATTATTAATATTTTCAAACAGCATCGAATTAATATTATATAGTTATATAAATGCATGATATGAATTCCTTGCTACCAATAATTAGGTAATGCAGTATAGTGGTGTAGTTGCTATATTATTGTATATTAATATTGTTTATTAAATACGCATTGATGGTATAAGGATGCGCTGACTGAAAACAAGACGATAAAAAATGAGCCAAAATTCATTTCATCAACTTGAGTACCCCGCTTCAGGTGTGAGCCGCAGGAAGGCGGAGCGCCGTGGGCGAAGGGGAGCGGGGTTGAGCCATAGGAGTTCGCGGTATTATCGCTCCTTATTTGCGAGGCGCATTGCTGATGCTGCGGTAACTAATGATGGGGACAACTACACTCCTAACGAACCATTATTAAACATTGAGCAGCATGCGGAAATTCCTGCATCAGGTTATAAATATGGTAATGGGTTAAAACTGGCTGACTCTGCATGCGGAAAAATGCCGCAAAATTATCCGGAAGCTGTTATTACCCCCGCAGTTTCGATCACTACGAATAAGGAATGGAAACCTTACGAAAATAATCCCAATCCGGGCACAGCCGAAATATTGGGTGAAGGTCTTGTAGCGGCTATTGCTGCTGCTGCGCATATAAATTATATGCTCAAAGAATTTACACTGGGTGTGCCAGATTTGAAAGGCGAAGTATTGTGCAATGACTTAAACGGCAGCCAATATATTACCGATACCGATTTGCCTTCTGCTTTAGCCTATAATATTTTCGTAGGGCAACAAACTGTTTTCAGGGTTGATGAATCCAATTCGGGCAGTTTCAATAATTATGAAGGAGCTGTGGTAGACCATATCATGAACAGCATGGTGACCGGTGCGGGACCACAGAATTATGTTTTCCCCGAAAATGGCATCATTAGCTCTAAATTCCTGAAATCGGATATACTGCAGCATGCTTTGAAAGAGTACATGGCTAATCCTAATGTTCCGTTGGATAAGCAATATAATTTCAATGCGCCGGAACTGGCAAAAGACATTGCCCGCAACAGGACCTTTTTCAGTATCACCGGGTTAACCGGCTCGGCAAATATTATCATAACGCCTGATGATAAGGGTATTAAGATAAAAATATTTAACGTTACCAGCCTTACCTCAGGTACATTTGGCAAGGAGTTTGTGCCTGAAGCGGAATGGCCAAAATCGTTTGTAAGAAATCCAGGTAAAACTACTCCTTTCGGAAATGTGAGCCAGACCTATAATCTGTTTATTTCGAATGCGGTTTGAATAATTTAAGACCGCTGATGAGATAAATATTCAATCTAAAAAACATAAAAAAATACATTTATGGAAAGTTGTGCAAATGATAAGGCCATTCATCAAAAAGTATTGTCGCATAAAAAGGAGTACATCGGTAGTTATCGGATAAATATGAATAAATCGAAGTTGTTGTCTTATGCAAACGATAGCCTGAAATATGATCAGTTAATGATGCAATTAAACGACGACAACTCTTTCAGCTTTAGTATAGATGCTCCGTTTATAATGTGTGCTCATGGAACCTGGGATATGGATGGCAATGAACTAAGTAATTATGCGGTGCTGAAATTTGATAATATATTAAACAGCCAGGTTTTATTGGATACAAATGGGTCGGCATATATTAAATATCCTGTAAATAAAAAGGCCTTTCCGTATGTAGAGTTATTGTACTTTGATAAACAAAAAAACCTATAAAAAATCGGGAGCTTGTTCCAGGACACCATAGATTTAGCTTGTTTTTTATGCTGTGCTTGAGATACTTTGTATATGTTCGTTCAATCCATGATTTCTTCTATTCGGTGGTATACGGTATCTGAATTCTTATCGAAGATAATGTAGTGCCTGAAGGGGGCTTTAAAGCAACCATAGATGGCGATTTTTTTCAGGTGGCTGAAATTCCAGAAGTAGGCTGTTTGGGCATCCTTTTGATCTTTGGAACACTCTTTATTGAATTCGGCAATGCTCGTGGGGGTGCAGCTATCATCGGAGGGGATGCTGAACTTTTTATCGGGTATGATATGCTTCATACCTGCCAGCACTTTGTTTTGTGGGGCTATATACTTGAGATAATAAACGTAAACAGGGAAAGACTCGGTTTGGGTGCCTATAAGCTGCTTAATAGAACTATCGTCTTTGAATTCAGGGATAAAATGCTGGATTGATAGTAGCTCTGCCAGCCGTGCTTGGGATGCTGAGTCAATGGCTGTATCTCCTCGCCTGTTGCTTTTAGAACTGATAAAGTCTTTCATTTTCTGCACCCTTCTTCCAACCCTGTCGCAGGATGTAACCAATAGTGCGAATAGGAGAACTGCGCTTATAAGCCGGGGGGGTGATTTAATGGTATTATAGGCAGGGGGCTTCATGAGGTTTGGGAACAATTAAATTGTGGTTGAGTTTTTATCTCGCTGAAGTCTTATAAAGTTGCTTTTAAAACATAATCTCAGGCTTCATAATTATTTGCTTCGTCCCGGTTAAATTTAAATTTGCTAAGGTCTACCAGGGTATTTCGGGTTATTTGTTTTATTCGATCAAGACGTTGGCTTTTTTCTTTTCCTGTATTTATGCTTTCGTTGTTCGGTTCCTTTATTTCAAAAGCAATGATCTCAACAGTTTTGCCAAGCATTTCTGATGGTAATTGTAAAGTAAAAGATTGTTCAAGAGGTGTGATAATTTGTCGTAGCATATAGTTAATTGGTAATGTAAATGTACGATAAAACATACAATTACAGAATTCGGTAAATTTATTCAGGAAGTACAAATAAAGCTGAATAGATATCTGCTTGCCTTTGATTTTAAAGCCGTAAAGAAAAAGTCATGAAGTTACCTGCCTGGTAGAAACCAAATGATTGAAAATACTATTTCCAATTCTAAGCGCTCTATCATTTCGATCTTACAGATTCTTCAAAATAAAATCGGTCATACGGCTATACAACTGGTAGCGGGTGTTGCCGCCTGAGATGCCGTGGGCCTTGTCGGGATAATACTCGCTTTCGAACTGTTTGTTGGCATTGACCAGGGCGGTGGTGAGCATCACAGAATTCTGGAAGTGCACATTGTCGTCGGCAGTGCCATGAATGAACAGGAATTTGCCTTTGAGGTTAGTAGCCATCTTTTCGGGGGCATTGTCGTCGTAGCCCTGCTGGTTTTCCTGTGGGGTGCGCATGTAGCGTTCGGTATAGATGTTGTCGTAATAACGCCAGTTGGTAACCGGTGCTACAGCGATAGCCGCCTTGAACACATCGTTGCCCTTGAGGATGCAGGTGCTGGCCATGAATCCGCCATAGCTCCAGCCCCAGATGCCTATGCGGCTTTTATCTACATAGGGCAGCTTGCCGAGGTTGCGTGCAGCGGCAATCTGGTCGTCGCTTTCATACTTGCCCAGTTGCAGGTAGGTCCTTTTCCTGAAAGCTTCGCCCCTTGCGCCAGTGCCAGTGCCATCGACACAAAAAATGATGTAGCCTTTCTGGGCCAGCATCTGGTGCCAGAAGAAATTGCCAACAGGGAAGCGGTCGGCCACTTCCTGCGAGCCGGGGCCGCTATACTGGTACATGAGCACAGGGTATTGCTTTGTACTGTCGAAATCGGGCGGGGTTATCATCCACGCATTCAGTTCTTCGTAAGCGCCTGCTATCTTCATTAAGCGGATATTGCCCAGTGCGTATTCCTTCATTTTGGCCTGCAGGGCTTTGTTGTCTTCGAGCGTGCGGATAATAGCGCCATTGGCATTGCGCAGGTAGATAACCGGCACTTTGTCGAGCCGCGAGTAGCGGTCGAGGAAGAAATTATAACCGCCGCATGGCGTGATGGAATGCATGCCGGGCTCGGAGGTGAGGCATACTTTTGCAGTGCCTGTAAGGTTGACCCCATATAGTTTGCGCTCAAGGGGTGATGATTCGGAAGATGTATAATAAACCATATTGCGGCCAAGGTCTACGCCCACGAGGCCATCTACATCAAAGTTGCCGGGAGTGAGGTCGATGAGCTTGCTGCTCTGCCAGTCCCAGTTGTACAGGTGGGCATAGCCGCCACCCTCGCTGCTGAACACCATGGAATGACCATTGGGCAGGAAGGTGATCTCATCGTTGATATTGATATAGTATTTATTCTGCTCGCGGTAAATAACATTGGCTTTGCCATCTTTTGGGTTGTGGAGCAGAAGGTCGAGGTGGTTTTGAAGGCGGTTGAGCCGGTAAATGCACAACATGCCTGTGCCTGCAGCCCACTTGATACGGGGTATGTATTGGTCTTTTTCCCTGCCTACATCGGCAATGCTGGTCCAACCCGTAGTGAGGTGGAATAACCTGATCTGCACAATGGAATTGGGTTCGCCTGCCTTAGGGTATTTGTAATTATACTGATCAGGATATAGGCCTGAGTATTTTGGCAGTGAATATTCGGGCACATTGCTTTCATCAAAGCGGTAGAATGCTATGTAGGTGCCATCGGTATTCCATTCGTAGGCCTGTGTAAAAGAAAACTCCTCTTCATATACCCAGTCGCAATTGCCGTTGATGATGCGGTTCTTTGCCCCATCGTGGGTAATGCGCACAAGCGCCTGGTTTTGCAGGTTTTTGTAATAGAGATCATTGTTCTTTACAAAGGCTACTTTTTGCCCATCGGGAGAGAAGGAGGGGTGCAATACCTTGTCCTGGTCAAGCAGTGTGATCTTGCCAGAGGCTATGTCGTAAATATACACATGGTGCAGCACAGAGCGGCGGTAGATGTTTTCGCCATCAGTGAGCAGCAGCATTTTTTTCTCATCCTTGCTGAATATGTAGCCCTCGATATTAATGACAGAATCTTTGTACTTCTGGGCGCCATTATCAAACAGGGTTCGCTCCTGCCTGCCGGTAGCCAGATTGTATACCCTTATGAGCAGGTGCTTGCCATCGCGATCGAGCTGGGTATAGCGGTTACCGTCATTCATGGCATTAAAACCAGGTACATCTTTGGAGCGGAAAGTTCCGTTTTTCCAAAGGTCGTCCATGGAGATCTGTTTTAATATGCTTTGGCCAAAAATGCTTTGGGAAGAAAAGAGGGCTATCAGCAGCCATAATGATGTGCGCATAAAATACTATTGTAAACGTAAAAATAGTATGTTATGGGGAGATTACCGCTATACATGGTTGATAAAGTGGTCCGGAATGAGGGGTTATGTTTCAATTATTTTTCGGCAAAAACATACGCTATCAATAAAAAAATACTAAATTTAGCTCTGCAGCGTTAGCGTTATGAAAATGTGGCACGAAATTGGTATTGGATAAATTATGCGGAAGGCAATAATAATATTAACCACCTTTATACTGGGAGCTTGCAGCAGCATGGCAAGAGACAATAATCCGTATGAGTTATTGTCGCTGATCAACCTTGCTTCCAACGCAACCACGCAGGATAATATAGAGGCTACACTGGGTAAGCCGGCCCGCATAGAGGAAGACAGGAAAAGGACCAGGTGGTATTACAGCAACGGGAATGCTGATTTTGTGATAAGCTGGAGCAACAAATCGGAATCGCTGGTGAAATTCTCGTTCAGGTATAATGATGCAGCTAAAAAGGATCTGGACAATGCACTACCCGGCCAGCTTAAGTCGGGGCTGACCAACCTCACCCAGGCTTTGAAACTACTGGGCACACCCAAAGACATAACTATAAAGGAGAAAACCCAGGAGATACATTATGCCTACAACCAGAAGGTACTGAGGTTGTTTTTCAGGGACAGGATTCTGGTAGATTATTGCCTGTATTAGTATGGGTAAACAGAATCAATAATCGATAGTAGCCTGAATGCTCCTGTTGATCAGTTCTTCGGCCTGCGGGCGCAATTCTTCGAAACTACCTTTCTTTACACCGCATTTGCCTTTGTGATGAATGATGAGTGCGCATTGCTCGGCCTGGAGTGTTTCATGACCGCAAACATCAACCAATGATTCAATAACCCAGTCGAAGGTATTTACATCATCATTCCATACAATGAGGTTGTGGTGTACCGCCTCAAGGATATCGGTATCTTCATTTTCCCGGGTTTGCCATTGTGTGCCCGGAAGAAATTCTTTTTCACTGTTCATAACGCAAATATAGGGAAGAAGTTTGAATATATAATGCCAAAAAACTATTGAATTTTAGGAATTCCGAAATAAAAATTACCCCACTAACCCACCTATCTTTGCAACAATGGCCGACCCACATAAACAAGTATTTTTAACCAATTCACCTACCCGCTGGCAACGGTTCAAATGGTCGTTCCGGATAATGCTGCTTATAGTAGTGTTGCTGCTCACCATACTGGGTATCGCCATAAAGTATGCATTTTCTCCCAGCATGCCGGTGCTCAAAACAGATAACGGGCAATACAAGGCCATTATGAACAATGGAAAGAATTCGGCCTTGAACAGCATTGATAAAAAATACGGCGGGTTTGGTAAATATATTGCTGAGCGTGCAGCCCAACTGAAGCATATAAGGTATGTAACCAGGGCAGATAGCCTGAGGTTGAAAACAGCGCCGCTTCGGGCTGCGTTTTATGATGCCAGTGATGAGCAGGCCTATTTCTCGCTGAAGAATAATATAAACCAGTTGAACATGTTGCTGCCCCTGTGGATGAATATAGATTCAGTGGGCGATACGCTTTTTGTGAACCAGGAGATGAGGGGAAGTGAGATCATCCGTGGATCGGGTGTGCCGGTGGTGGCGGTGATCTCGAATTTTATTGGGGAAGATTTTAATGGCGCTATACTGCACAGGGTGTTAAATAATCCGGCAAAAATGGCCCGCCTGCTCGATGATATAGTGCATGTGATAGAGCAGAACCATTTTGCTGGTGTGAATATAGATTTTGAGGAGCTGGAAGAAACTTCGGATGATGTGCTGGTAACATTTATGAAGGACCTTTATGGGCGCATGCATGCCAGGAACCTGATCGTTACCATGGATGTATCGCCCTTCAATACCGACTATAATTATAAGGAGCTTTCGAAGTACAATGACTATTTGTTCTTGATGGCCTACGACGAATATAATAGCGGCAGTGTGCCGGGGCCGGTAAGTTCACAAAAGTATATTGAGGCGGCTCTGGATGAGGCTATAAAACAAATAGAGCCCGGCAAGGTGGTGCTGGCAATAGCGGGTTATGGCTACGACTGGCCAAAGGGGGATAAAGGGGTGGATGTGACTCATGCCGAGGCGCTGAGCATAGCATCTGAATCGGATGCAAAGGTGGTATTCGATACCGCAACCTACAACCTCACTTATAAGTATACAGACGAAAACAACATAGAGCATACAGTATACTTTACTGATGCGGCTACCAACTACAACACCATGCGGTTCGCATCGGAATATAATTTGGGTGGCGTGGCTCTATGGAAGCTGGGCTCGGCAGACAGCAGGTTGTGGACCTTCTTTAATAAAGACCTGAGCGATGAGGCTGTGGATACTTTCAACTATGATTTGCTGAAGAATGTGCAGATCAGTTATGATGTGGATTATAAAGGGGAAGGCGAGATACTGGATGTAATAAGCACACCAAAGGCAGGACAGATAAACACAACGGTAGATACGGCTGAAGACCTGATAAGCGATGAGGTATATGTGAGCATGCCATCGATATTTGTGATCAAAAAGTATGGCAAGAAGCAGGGGAAGATAGTATTGTCGTTTGATGACGGGCCAGACGAAACATATACGCCGCAGATACTGGATATACTGAGCAGGGAGCATGTGCCGGCTGTGTTTTTTTTGGTGGGCGATAATGCGGTGAATAATATCCCGGTAGTAAAGCGGATCTACAATGAAGGATTTGAGATAGGTAACCATACATTCACGCATCCTAATGTAGCCGAGATAAGCAGGAGCAGGGCGCTGCTGGAACTGAACAGTACACGGCTGCTGCTGGAGAGTATAACCGGGCATTCTACGGTGCTGTTCAGGGCGCCCTATAATGCCGACTCTGAGCCGGAGACCATGCAGGAACTGGAGCCGGTGGCATTTGCCAAGGAAAACAAATACCTGACGGTAGGGGAGTCGATAGACCCGAATGACTGGGAGAAAGGGGTGACCGCTGATTCGATAGTTAACCGCATAATAAGGCAGCAGGATAAGGGTAGTATCATACTGCTGCATGATGCCGGAGGTAACCGTGATGAGACGATCAAGGCATTGCCACGTATCATTAAGTATTTCAGGGATAAGGGATATACATTTACCACAGTGGCCGACCTGGTGAATGAAACCCATGCGCAACTGATGCCGGAAGTGCCTAAAAACAACAGCTATTATTTTATTCAGTTTACCTACTACATGGCAGAGATCGGGTACTATGGCAGCCGCATACTGATGGGGCTGTTCATAACCTGTATTATTCTCTCCATACTGCGGATTCTTATACTGGCGGTGCTGGCCATAAAGCAAAACAGGGAGGAGAAAAAGAGTGTGTTCAAGGCGGGAATGGGTAGCCCCAAGGTGAGCATAATTGTACCGGCCTATAATGAAGAGGTAAATGCGGTGAGGTCGCTGAATAAGCTGCTGCAAAGCACCTATGCCAATTTTGATGTGATCTTTGTGGATGATGGCAGTAAGGATACTACTTACGCAAAAGTCATGGAGGCATTTAAGGGAAATAGTAAAGTAAAAGTACTCACCAAACCCAACGGCGGCAAAGCGTCTGCCCTGAATTATGGCATAGCCCGGACCGATGCGGAATTTGTATTTTGCATAGATGCCGATACCAATATCAATGCCGATGCACTGGATCTGATGATCAGGCATTTTGCTTTCGAAAAGGTAGGGGCAGTGGCTGGTAATGTAAAGGTGGGCAATGAGGTAAACATACTCACCAGGTGGCAGAACATAGAGTACATCACCAGTCAGAACTTCGACCATATAGCCTTTGCAGGTATCAATGCCATAACGGTGGTGCCGGGCGCCATAGGGCTGTTCAGGAAAAAGGCCATAGAAGAGGCCGGTGGATTTACCAGCGATACCTTTGCCGAAGACTGCGACCTGACCATGCGAATGCTGCGGGCCGGATACATCATTAAAAATGAGAATGATGCAGTAGCGCTCACAGAAGCGCCTGAAACACTGGGCCAATTTCTCAAGCAGCGGTTCCGCTGGAGTTTTGGGGTAATGCAGTCGTTCTGGAAAAACCGTGATGCCCTGTTCAACTCAGATTACGGAGCCCTGGGCTGGGTGGCCCTGCCCAATATACTGGTGTTTCAGATACTCATACCGCTGGTAGCCCCGCTGGCCGACCTGTTTATGATCATTGGCCTCCTCACCGGCAATGGCAAAATGATACTTACCTACTATGGCCTGTTTATGCTTATAGACCTTGCTGTGGGTGTGCTTGCCTTTGCCTACGAAGGGGAGAATATGCTCAAGCTGGTGTGGCTCATACCCCAGCGCATCGTTTACCGCTGGCTCATGCTGTATGTGCTCTACAAATCAATCAGGCGCGCCCTCAGGGGCCAACTGCAAAGCTGGGGCGTGCTCAAGCGCACCGGAAATGTAGTCGAGAACCCGAGGCTGAAGTCGTTTAAGATATAAGGGGAATAAATTTTGTTTCACCCGCCATAGCTTGGAAAGGGTAGTTGGGTCCAAACGTATTGCTGCTATCTGGCTTCAGTGGCTATGGCACACTTGTACCACACCACATTATTGAACATGACGGACCACGCAACTCAAGCTCCCCTCCTGTTATTTCGAAGATCCCGAAGAATTTCGGGAAGGAGTGGGATGCCGGATGAGGAGCGAAGCCCGAATACGGCTGGGGTGGTTAACTCGCGCCCAATCTGCTAATAAATCCGGTTGTTCCCCATGGCAACCGAGCATCCCACCTCCTTCGCTGCCCACCTCACCAAACAATATGGTTAGCCAGTAACCGCAACCAGGGAAAAATTTGAAAAGGATTTTGAAGTGTTTGAAGTTGAAGTAATGAATCAGGAATTGCATAAAGAGCAGGGATTAGCAAGCTCGGAAGTAGGCTAAATGTAGGTCGAGTATTGTATCCCCACGGCTAACAACATGGTTTGATAGCGGCTACATTTTATTCAGCTACTCCTTCACAAATTTCCTGACCTCAGTACCGTTTATCCTGATGAGGTACATGCCTGCTGGCAGGTCTGCAACATCTAATTGTACCTTTTCTGCGTTGTACTGCTGGCTGTACAAGGTCTTCCCTAAGAGGTTGCTAATAGTTACTGTAGTAATGGAATATGACGCAGTGATGGAGAGATCGGCAATGACAGGGTTAGGGTAAATCCAGGCAATATTATTATTAATGACTGTGCTATTTACATCTAATCCAAACGTTAAACTACAACTGGTAGAGTTATTAAAATAAGCTCCAACAGTATGGCTTAGAACTGGGGTCGTACCTCTATTATTAAAACATGTTAATGCAATACAACTTTCATAAAAATGCATTGGATACAGCGGGGTCAGGGGAGCGAAAGTTGAGCCAATACCTTCTATGACACAATATGGAAATGCGGTATAACTGGACGGACAACCTATACAACTAAACGGGAGCAATAGCCATGTTTTATGCCATGTACTATTAATTATTACAGAATCAATCGATGACACATAATGTGTTGCAACAGCACATCTAAATGTATCTCCTATATTCAATGTATAATCGTATAACAATTGTTCAGCAGTATCTGGACCAGATGTAGGTTGAATCCAATTGACAATTCTTATGGCAAATATTTTCTTAGCAGTAGTATCCTCTCTGATAAAAGAGGTATAATATCCATCTTGTAGTACTTTATATGCAATACCATGATAAATAGTATCTGTTGAATACCTACTAATATTAAATGAAGAACCCAGATCACCCACACAACTATAATAGAAAACCTTCCATTGATTCGTAGTATCACTAAGCCTAATCTTCTGACAAAAAGAAGAAATGCTCAAAAGGGAAAAAAGAGATAGGAGCAATTCCTTTTTCATTGGTATATCTATTAGGTTAAAGGTACTTATTTATTCAATTCCAATGTAAGTAAGCCATTGCTTTTAATTTTGTTTCTATGTTCTTCCTGATTCATAAAGCTGAGAAATTCAGCAACAAAGTGATTACAACCCATTGTTGCAAATTATTGAATATCAGCATTTTGAAATCGGGTTGTATACAATTTTCCGAAGGGAATCTGGAAGTGCAGATAAAACCCCTTCTTTTAAGGTATTCATTGAACTGAAGCTAAATGCAAAAGCGCCAAAGACCAATGTTGGGGTACTATTGGCGTAGGTGTTCCTCAGGATCACTCCTATCCAAATCATCCGGTTTATCCGGCATTCATTGCACAACAGCCCAATAGAGTTGCTAAAGGGAGCACGCTCGCCGGTGCGGATGCTTGTAGGACAGATGTTACTTTACGGCTGTAAAAACCCCATTTGTCACAACATCGCCGAACTTAGTTGTAAATGAAAAAGTGCCGGACACAGCCGTAGCAGAAGCAGTCGTTATTGTAATAGTGCCCGAATCAGCCCAATGCCCCCCATTGGTTGAATCCAGGTCTGCTGTTACAGATAGATCAGGGTAAGGGGTGATAGTGAAGGTGCCCGTTGCACCGGTTGTATAACTTGCAACGCCGAAATTAATATTACGACTTGAGCCCCGTGGTCCCTCGTATCCAATAACATTTAAACCGCTCCGACTGGATGGCACGATAATACAGTCGTGAGATGTAAACGATCTGCCATTGGCAATGGCTGTCATTGAACCGGTAGGAGTGGTACTTTTTTTGCTTTTGCTACAACTTGCAAAGACGCAAATCGTTGTTATTGCCACCGCGATCATGACATTTTTCATAAGTTGCTTTTTTGTGAAGATATCAATTTCCTTCGATAAGAACGAAGGCCTGAGAAGAGAACTTCTCTGGCGCAGGTCTGTCTTCTCTGGCGCAGGTCTGTAGCAAAGCCCTGTGCATAGCCGACCTGTGTCTTAGCAATCTCCTGTATACAACTGGCGGGTATAGCCACTAACAGCCTCCCGAAGAATTTCGGGAGGGCATACAAAATTGAGAAATAGAATACCTGAAAAATACCTTCCAAAGTGAATTACTGAAGCCCAATAGTAAGCGTCTCCCGACGATCCTCAATAGCATTCCCCCACAACCACAGCGTAGAGCTAACCCTTTTGCCGCGGAGCATTTTAAAAAGGGCGGCACTTTCTTTTGCTACTTTTCTTTTTGCTGTTGAAAAGAAAAGTAGACTCGCGACTGGCACGTAACATGGACATATTTTCTGTCTGGCACAGGTCTGTAGCAAAGCCCTGTGTATAGCAGCTGTGTCTTAGCAATCTCCTGTTTACAACTGGCGGGTATAGCCACTACCAGCCTCCCGAAGAATTTCGGGAGGGCATGCCTACACGGATTTATAACATTAGCCACATAACATGGGCCACGCAACACAAGCCACGTAACACAGGCTCCCCTCCGGTTATTTCGAAGATCCCGGAGAATTTCGGGAAGGAGTGGGACGATTGTACGGGGCGACTGCCTCGTACAATCAGGGGTGGTGCACTCGCGCACCTCACGCACCACAATTGGAAATTCTCCACTAGTCCAAGCCCGCTTGGTCTTATTATGGGCAATCCCGCTTGCGTTTCTGTTCACTCTGGCGCAGGTCTGTAGCAAAGCCCTGTGTATAGCAGCTGTGTCTGAGCAATCTCGCAAGTTTATAACTGGCGGGTATAGCCACTACCAGCCTCCCGAAGAATTTCGGGAGGGCATACCAAAGCGAGAAATAGAATACCTGAAAAATACCCTCCAAAGTGAATTACTGATGCCCAATAGTAAGCGTCTCCCGACGACCCTCAATAGCATTCCCCCACAACCACAGCGTAGAGCTAACCCTTTTGCCGCGGAGCATTTTAAAAAGGGCGGCACTTTCTTTTGCTACTTTTCTTTTTGCTGTAGAAAAGAAAAGTAGACTCGCGCCTGGCACGTAACATGGACATATTTACATGAATAGAATGGATGCCCGACAATTAGAAATCAGAAATTTCTCCATACATTCCGCGAAATCCCTTAATCCGTTAAATCCGCGATTCAGACAAAATACCTTATAAAATAAATATGCCTAAAAAATAGGAAATTCCAATTATCTATTTTACCTTTGGCCCGTTTTTTACCATAAAAACCACATATCAAACTATGAAACAATCAAAATTCCAAAATATTTGCCATAAAATAATTGTTGAATTGCCAAATCAACCCAAAACTAATTACCTCATTGGCTGCAATTTGGTAATAAAATTATAAGTAACTGAAAACCAATCAGTTGCAATTTTAGAAACTTCCGATTTCCGGAAACTTCATGAAGCAAACCAGAAGTTTTTCGCCCCAAACCAGAAGCAAAACCAGAAGCGGCCTGAAGTAAAACCAGAAGTCTCATGAAGCAAACCGGAAGTTCAAAATCACTATTGTTACTTATCCAAAATCGCCCTAAGGGGCCAACTGCAAAGCTGGGGCGTACTGAAGCATACCGGTAATGTAGCTGAGAACCCGAGATTAAAGTCGTTTAAGATAGGATGATCTATTTTGACAAAATTTCCACCACTGCATTTACCAGGTCGGGAGTATAAAAGGTAAAGCCTGAGGCAAGCGTTTTCTTCGCACTTACATGGCAGCTTTTCAGGATCTCGGTGCTCATTTCGCCCAGCATTAATTTAAGCAGGATGGCAGGCACAGGTACGGTTATTGCCAGGCTCATTTTATGCAGCGCAATAGTTTTCATCATTGCTTTGTGCGATACCGCACCGGGCGTTACTGCATTGTAAATGCCCTCGAATTGTTTGTTTTCTATAGCAAACAGGATGAGCCGGGCCAGGTCGTTTACCTCGATCCAGCTTACCATCTGCCGGCCGGAGCCAAGGATGGGTACGATGTTGAACTTCATGGGTTTCACAAATTCGGCGAATGCCCCGCTTTCTTTACCCAGAACTATGCCAAACCGCAGTATGGCTGTTTTGAACGATCCTTCGGCTTTGTGGGCAGCTTCTTCCCACTGGCGGCAGGTCTCGCCCAGAAAATCGGTGGCGGGTTGGGCATCTTCGGTAAATGGCTGTCCGCCTTTGTCTTCGCCATAAAAACCGGTGGCCGAAGCGCAAACAAAGGTTTCGCAAAAAACAGCGTATTGCTTCAGTTGGGCAACAAGAAACTCAGTGCCTTTCACCCTGCTGTCCACAATTTCCTTTTTTCTGGCCGAGGTCCATCTTTTATCGGCTATGCCTGCCCCGGCAAGATGCACCATAGCAGAAATTTGACGCATGGCCTCCTGGTCAATCGTTCCTTTTTCAGGATTCCAGTTGGCATAGGTTACATGGAACTCTTCAGCCTTTTTAGTGCTGCCGGTGGTGAAAATGATCACTTTATAGCCGTTTTTAAGCAGCAATGCTTTAAGATGCTGCCCCACAAAACCTGTACCGCCTGTTATGCCAATGGTTTTCATTAGATTGATTTGAACTAAAAATATTAATTTATTATTTAATAAAACAGGGTCTGGTTAGGGTTTAACATTAATTTCGGGTTTCTATGCAATAATCAGAGCATGTTGTACGTTTTTTTGAAAACCAATTACATCTGATGAACAAAACTTTACACAAGAAACTTACTGGAAAACATTATTACGAGCACACACAGACACTACTATTTACGGATAGTGAGGATATGCTGGCCGGGTTTTCCCAGGAATTATATGCATTGCGCGAAGATGCAAAAGACCTCATGCAACCAAGACAAGAGGCCATTACCAACCTGATGAGGATGGCAAGAACGATTTAACAACGAGTAGTGAATAGTGTGGTGCGCATAGGGTAGTGAAGGTGGCTTCACTATTCGTTGTTAGTTTTTCTGTTGATTTCCCACTCACTTCTATGTTTCCTTAAGGGGTGCTGCTTCGATTTATTGAAGATCATCATCCCGTTTTCACGGCCGGCACGCTGTGCCCGCTGCTCATCGGGCGGAAGGTTTTTTTCTTCACGGCATTCTTCACTGCAGCAGCCTTCATATTTTGCCGCACAATCGGGGCACTGAATGAACAATAGGTGGCAGCCATCATTTTTGCAGTTGGTGTGGGTGTCGCAGGGCTTGCCGCAGATGTGGCACTGAGCCAATACATCCTCGGTAATGCGCTCGCCCAGGCGCTCATCGAAAACGAAATTCTTGCCTTTGAACTTTATGGGCAGATCCTCTTCCTTAGCCTTACGGGCATACTCAATAATGCCACCTTCTACATGAAACACATTCTTAAACCCATTGTGCAGCATATAGGCGCTGGCCTTTTCGCAACGAATGCCACCTGTGCAGTACATGATGATATTCTTATCCTTCTGGTCCTTTAGCATATCAACCGCCATAGGCAACTGGTCACGAAAAGTATCAGATGGTACTTCGATTGCATTTTCAAAATGACCAACTTCATACTCGTAATGGTTGCGCATGTCCACAATTATGGTATCGGGCTTGGCAGACAGTTCATTGTACTCTCGGGCCTTCAGGTATTTACCTGTTTTGGCCGGGTCGAAACCGGGATCATCAATACCATCGGCCACAATTTTGGGCCTTACTTTTAGCCGGAGCGCCCAGAATGATTTTCCATCATCTTCGAGGGCTATATTCATGCGAATACCGTTCAGTTCAGGCGCCGATTGGTATAAGGCTGTTCTAAAGGCTTCGTAATTGCTGGCCGGCACACTTACCTGCCCATTGATACCCTCATGGGCCACATAGATACGCCCGAAAACCTTCAGGGCTGTAAATGCAGTGTATAGCTGGTTGCGGTAAGCTGTGGGGTCAGCAATTGAAAAATACTTATAAAAGGAAACTGTGGTACGCGGCTCGGTTTCGGCCAGCATAAGCTGTTTCAGTTCCTCATTGTTTACGCGGTTGTGTAGCACTGGCATGGTGTACCTCCTTTGTTTTTGTGAGAAACGGCAAATATAAGTTGATTAGTTGAATGGTTGAATGGTGGGTTATTATTGGTTTTGGGATGGATTAGGGATTTTTGTATTTTTGAGGGATGAGGGTTTTTACTATTGTCTTTTTAATGATGTGCCTGGCAACAGCCAATGGATATGCGCAGGGCAAGCCGCCGGTTAAAAAGGGTTCTTTGGCCCCCAAAAACAAGGATTCTGTTCTGACGGATGTTTTTAAAGGAACGATCCCGGCTAATGGGAATGAGGTGATAACAGAACTTATATTGTGGCACAAACCTTATGCAGATATGGGTAACTTCCTATTGTTTGAAACGAATAAAAAAGGCGGTAAAAGTACTGTAGAGACCCGTGGCGACTGGACCGTGCTCAAAGGCTCCGCGACAGATGATAATGCTACCGTGGTGGAAATTGATGCCCCGGGAGTGGTACAATATTTTCTACGCTATAAAAATGGTAATCTGCAAAAACTGGATACCACCCTGCATGAAATGAAACCACCGTTAAAGTATATTTTAATGAAGCAGGGGAAATAAATGAAGATCTGCTGAAAGAGAAAAGCTCCTTAGAAATTGGCTTTGCCAAATGAGGTAATTTGGAAATTGTTGTACCTTTATACTATTCGTTTAATTCTGATTTATTGAATTCCCGGATATTTTCTTATGATAAGAACAGTAATAACTCCAGATAATAACAACATTCAGTTGTCTGTCCCGAATAGCTATATCGGAAAAGAAATTGAGGTTTTATTATTTGCTAAAGATGAGTTGAAGGAAGAAAACATTACCAAGGTTAAAAATGCTTCCAGATTCAAGGGCCTTTTGACTAAGGATGAGGGAGCACAATTCCATCAGTATTTAAAGCAAGCCCGCACTGAATGGGACCGAGATATTTAATTGATAGCAACATAATTATTGATTATTCAGCAGGGGTACTACCTTCCCACGCCAGTGATTTTTGTGAGCAGATTTTCAATTCGAATTTCATAATTTCCACAGTTGTTAAAATAGAAGTATTGGGATATAACCATATTCCTGACAAACTTGTTTTAATGACAGAGTTTATTAATTCAGCAACAGTATTACCATTAAATGAAGACGTAGTTCAACAAACTATATTATTACGGAGAAAGTATAGAAAAATTAAACTGGGGGATGCAATAATTGCAGCAACAGCTATAATTCATAAACTTACTCTGGTAACACGTAACACAGTAGATTTTGAAAATATTAAGGGGCTAAGTTTTATTAACCCATGGAATAATCTTTAAACTTTATTTTTTGCCTACAGAATCTAAACTACCCATGTTTCATAACCGCCTGCTGAAGGTGTATAAGCACTTCAGTAAACTGGCACGCAGGCAGGAAATAGCATGCTTCCGGTTTTATGATCATGACCTGCCGGAATTTCCTTTTGCTATTGACTGGTATAATGGGGTGGTGCATGCGGCTGAATACAAGCGCAGGCACGGCATGGAAGATGAGGAGCATGATGCCTGGCTGCAGCAATGCAAGGAGGTGCTGGCTGCTGTGCTGGAAATATCGCAGGATAATATTTTCATGAAAGTAAGGCAGCGTAAAGCTGGCAGGCAGGGGCAGTATGAAAAGTTTGATGAGCTGAAAACGGAGCGCATAGTACCTGAGGGCGGATTGAACTTTATCATTAACCTTACCGACTACCTCGATACCGGCCTGTTTCTTGACCACCGCATAACCCGAGGGCTGGTGCGCGAGGAGGCTAAGGGACTGAATGTACTGAATTTGTTTTGCTATACCGGGTCGTTCAGTGTGTATGCGGCGCATGGTGGCGCCAGTACGGTTACCTCGGTGGATATGTCGAAAACCTACCTCAACTGGGCTAAGCGCAATATGCAGTACAACAAGCTGTATAAAGATACCCAGCACGATTTTATACATGGCGATGTGATTGAGTGGCTGGAGTATATGCCACCCAATGCCTACGACCTCATTATCTGCGATCCGCCTACTTTCTCCAACAGTAAGCGCATGGAAGATAACTTTGATGTGCAACGCGATCATGTATTTCTGCTCAAGAAATTGCTGAAGGGCTGCACGGATGGCGGCAAGATCTATTTCAGCAATAATTACCGCGATTTTGTTCTTGACCGTGATAGTATACCCGCACTAACTGTAAAGGATATTACCGGAATGACCACCCCGTTTGATTTTCAAGGTAAGCTGAACAGGAAGTGCTTTATGATTGAAAAGTAACCGGGTATTGAACACAGAGATAATTACAGAATGAAGCCTGATGGTTTGCGGTTTTTATTTTATTTTCACACTTAAATCAGATCAGGTTTGGATGCAATAGTCTATTATATCACTCTTCCTTTCATTTACCTGCTTTCCATATTGCCCTTCCCGGTACTGTATGCTTTTTCCGATTTTTTATACTTCATATTGTTTACCTGCATCGGTTACCGCAAAGAGGTGATACTGCAAAACCTGCGTAACTCCTTTCCCGATAAAACCGGGCATGAAATAGAGATCATCCGTAAGGCTTTCTGCCATAATCTGTGCGACTTTATGGTGGAGACTTTTAAAATACTTACGATAAGCGAAAAGGACATCCTGGAGCATTGCAAATTCAATAAGGAGGGGTTTGAGGTGTTCAAAAAATATGCAGATGAAGGGCGCAGCGTGATCATGGTGATGGGGCACCTGGGCAACTGGGAGTGGGCAGGGCATCCGTTCAGTCTGAAATGCCAGCACAAACTGGTAGTGCTTTACCATCCGCTGGCCAATAAATATTTCGACCGGCTAATGCTGAGGATGCGCAGCCGTTTTGGTACCAAAATGATACCAATGCAAACGGCATTCAAAGAGATGCTGGCCCACAGAAAAGACCTTACCTGTACCGTCTTTATATCAGACCAAACCCCTATGCCCGACAATGCTTACTGGACAACATTTCTGAACCAGGACACACCTGTGTTTAAAGGAACTGAAGTAATAGCCCGCAAGCTTAACATGCCCATTATTTATGCATCTATGCGCAAAGTGAAACGTGGCTATTATGAAATGTTTGCCGAGGCGCTGGTAGATAATCCGGCGGCAACCCGGGAAGGGGAGATATCGGAAATGCACACGCGCCGGCTCGAAAAAGATATCATACTACAGCCGGAATCATGGCTTTGGTCGCACAGAAGATGGAAGCATAAAAGGAAGGTGACCGGGGAAGAAAAATAATTGAGCGCTACTTGTTTTCGGTTATCCGGATCTCAACCCGCCTGTTTTTTTCCTGGTCTTCATTGGTTTGCTCAACCACCACCACAGGCCTTCTGTGGCCGTAACCGGCATACTTTAAACGGGCAGTATCGATGCCCTTGCTTACCAGATAATTGTAAATTGCTTTTGCCCTGTTGATAGAAAGTGTTGGTTCGTAAGTATCAATATCCAGCGCATCCACAATCTCGCTTTTTATACAGCATACATGACCTTCTATGCTGATTTTGAGATTAGGATATTGCTTGAGTACACTGAATAATTTTTCAAGCGTTTCTTTTGATTCGGGTTTAATGGTGTGCCTGTCGGGAGGGAAGTAAACATTTTGAAGCGTAATTGTTGAACCAGCTTTCAGATTTTTGATTTCTTCAAAGTTGGTTTTTACAGGGCGCTTTTTACCCTTAACCGTATCTTTTTTTGGTTTACCTGTCGATGCGATCTTTTCGTTCGATTCCTTCATGTTATTGACAACAATGTCTACCCTGCGATCTGTCGGGAACCCATTTTTATCGTTAATGCCGGTTCTGTGCACCTCGCCATTGCCAACACAAAGTTTTATATTATCGGCATTGATGCCATACTTGACCAGGTAGTTTTTTACATTTTTCGCACGCTCCATCGACAGGTCTTTATTGTGCTTTTCGGTGCCCAGAAAATCGGCATAGCCAATGATCATAATCGAACTGCCATTAATGATCTTGTCATTGTACACCAGCAAATCAATACGCTTTTCGGTATTTGCATTCAGTGTGGGTATGCCAAGGTCGAAATATACACTAAAAGTGTCGGTAGCCCGCTGTGCGAAAGCAGGATATATGATTGCAGAAAATAATATGGTCAGTATTGTTTTAAACATCGTCACTAAAGTACTAAAAAGGTCGGTCTTTTTATAAATAGTACACATTTTCTGTGCCGGAATTTATGAAACTGGTGTTAAATCTTTCTTTCTGATGAGGAGATAGGCCAGGTAGGAAAACGGGAGATATACCACCAGATTAGCAAGAGTAAACCATAAAGGGTGGGGCAGAAACAGGGCATTATACATTCCCGATAAGGTAAGTACCAGCCCTACCACAAGTGCAGGCATGGCAGTAATCCTTTTGGAAGCAATTGACGCTACAAAGCCTGCAATAAATGAGGCTATGGCGAAATTGACCAGCACCATTATCAGTAGTTTCGCAGGCATTAATTTTATAGCAAGTCTTATAGATTCAGGGTTGCTTAAGTCTGTTCCGGGAGGATAGGGATATATACTATGTACTATATTTTCACCCAGCACTATGACCAAAATTCCGATCATAGCGCCTGAAACAACCGGTAAAATATATCTGGTAATCTCCATTCGGTTACATTTTATTTCAAAGTTAACGCTTATCTCTATACCTGTATAAACCAGATATGGAAAAAAACGGATAGCTTTATCGGCAGATATATCCTGGTATCCTGCCGGGAGCGGTATGTGAAATTATAATAAGCGCGGTAATAATGATTCATAAAATACTAAATGATAAGCCAACCCGGCTGTTTATCCTGTTGACTTCTTTTTTTGTTGCCAATGCACTGATAGCTGAGTGCATTGGTGGTAAACTATTTTCGCTGGAGCGGGTTTTTGGTATGATTCCCACGCCCTTTACTTTATTTGGGGAGCCGGGTTTGACCTTTACACTAACCTGCGGTGTATTACTCTGGCCACTTGAATTTATAATGACCGATATTGTAAATGAATACTATGGCCCCAGGGCAGTAAAACGGATATCCTATATAGCAGTCGGACTGATAAGTTATGCATTCCTCATGTTTTACCTGGCCATAGGCATACCTGCCGATACCTCTTTCTGGACAGGCAGCCAGCAGGCTGCCGGAGTGCCGGATATGCAGTCGGCGTTTTCAAACATTTTCGGGCAGGGAATGTGGATTATTGTAGGTAGCCTGGTTGCGTTTATGGTAAGCCAGTTGGTGGATGTGTGGATATTTCACAGAATAAAAAAGGTGACTGGTGAAAAGCGGGTCTGGCTCAGGGCTACAGGCTCTACACTGGTATCTCAGCTTGTCGATAGTTTCATTGTATTGTTTATCGCGTTCAAAATTGGCAAGGGATGGACCTTTCAGCGGGTACTGGCAATAGGTATGGTTACCTATGCTTATAAATTTACGATGGCTATTGTGCTTACACCGGTTATCTATATTATAGAAAGGGCGATAGAACGCTATCTGGGTAAGGCTGTAACCGGGCAAATGAAACATGCCGCTATGGGCAAGGTCAATGAATAATGACCGGTAAAGGATATAAAAAAAGAAACCTGAGCGCACACCCAGGTTTCTGTATAGTAACCTAAACTATAGGTTATTCTTTGTCTTTTTCTTTCTTGCCGGCAAATCTGTATCCCAATGAAATCTGGAAAGATGGGGCCCTGTAAAGTTGGCTTGATATTTCTTTTGCTCCTGCCGAATGTGCATTATCCCAAAAGGTTTGAACATCCC
Source organism: uncultured Bacteroidota bacterium (assembly GCA_903903635.1). Classification (GTDB taxonomy): domain Bacteria; phylum Bacteroidota; class Bacteroidia; order Chitinophagales; family Chitinophagaceae; genus Nemorincola. The sequence continues at coordinate 52,772 of CAIUZK010000211.1, read as the reverse complement.
TGAAATCGAGCGACATACTTGGCGACAACTGAACGGAAACACCGAACAGATAGCCTAAACCAAACCGGGCATCAAAATCACCGGTTTTAATTTTTGCTGTAGTATCATTACCCGGTACCAATCCTGTAAAGGATTTTGTGGCGCCTGCAACAGGCAATCCCTGGCTTTCGTTGATTGCAAATGAATAAACCAGGTTTGCGCCGGCAAAGAAATTGAATTTGCCTTTTGTATAGCGTATGGATACAGGCATTTCAAAACTGTGCAAGGTAGAAAATGTATAAGGCAGACTCATTTGCTGTTGTGTATAGCCATTGCCGCTATAAGTATAGGTGCTGTAGTTATCGTTCAGGGTGTAGTCGTTATTTGCACGGTGGAAATACTTAAGCTCGGCCATTGCATTTAATGATTCGCTGAAAACGAAGTTGGCGGTAGCTCCAAACTGGAAACCGTTGAAACTGCTTGGGCCAAAGAAAGTACCGTTGATACCACCTGTGAGACCCATTGCAAACTGGGTGCCGTTTATCTTATACTTGATATCGTTGAAAGCATTCTGCAAAGGCTCAAACGGATGGCCATTCGCTTTCTTTATTTTGGTAGTTTCCTTTGCGGGAATTGCTTCATCAGTTTTTGATTCAGATGGTGGCTGAGCGCCGGGTGCCATCAGCGCATTTCCGTTATTGACAGTAAGATTGCCATTTTCTTCAGCTTCCTTTGAAGGGCCTGAATTTTCAGATTTGGCAACATTAGTAATAGAATATTCTTCATTAATATTCTCCATAGATATGGTATCCAGATGCAGGAGATAAGTGTTTGGAGATATCTTGATATACCTTTCTGTAATAGTTACCTTATCTATAGTTTTATTGCCCCTTCTTATACTTACGGCTTCTGTATTGTCGTTTTCAGCAATTCCGGAACCGGTGGTGATAATTGATTTTTTGGATAAAGCAGGAGTAACAGGTTTTGCATGATGCGCAATGCTTGTTGTTCCTTTAGCCGTAACAGGAGCCGTAGTTGCCGTAATGGTACCTCCGCGCTTGCCGGCTTTTTTAATAGCTGGCTTATCGGCAATAGTTGTTGTTATATCGCCGTCATCAGTCAATTTAGAATCTGCGCCTGCGATTGCAGTTTTATCGGTCTTCTTGTCTGATGGAATGTGTTTAGCCGAACCTGAGGCTTTGATAGATGAAGCTATGCCATGCTTTTTAGCCGGACTGTTTGTGGTAGCCACAGGTGTGGGTGCAGCGCCAGCCAAAGGAATGGTTTTAATATTCACGCCTTTACCGGTTTTAGCAGTAGTAGCATTAGTTGCAGCTATCCCTGTATGTTTTTTGTTATTCCCGGCTAACTGAGTTTTTGTTCCGGGCTTCTTAGCTGTGCCATCCGGCTTAGATGAATTACCGGCAATACTATGTTTTGTATTGGCTGAAGTTTCAGTAGTACTCTTATCAGTTGAGTTGGCATTAGTATTGGTTGTTGCAACCGCAGGAGCACTCTTATCAGTTGAGTTGGCAGTTGTATTGCTTGTTGCAACCGCAGGCTCACTGATATCCGATTGGGTATGCTTATTGGTTCCGGACAGGGAAGACTTTTTAGCTTCGGTTTTGGTATCAGTCAAACCATTGGTATTGCTACCGGTTTTAGTAGTAGCAACAGCAGGGGTTTCACCGGCTTTAGCAGCAGGTGTGGCAGAACCGGCATAAGTACTACCTGAAGTTGTTTCAGAAGTCCTGGTTGTTATTGCAGTCTTAGGTGTTTTACCTGTAGTTTTTGCAACAGCCGGTGTGTTGTGTGGCGCAGCATCATGATTATCGGCAACAGTATTATTATCGGTTGTGTTTTCAGAAATGTTGGTCTTGCCTGCAGTTTCCGAATTAGTAGCGGCAATTGTTGATTTTACATTGTCGGCAGTATTGTGCGTGTTATGATGTGCAGGCTGAGTAACAGAAGTACTTGTTACAGCAGATGTAACGACAGGAGTAGTAGTGTTTTCTTTAGCAGTTGTTTTAGAATGGTTATCTGAAATGCCTGAAGCGGCAGATGTTTTGGTTGATTTGTTATGCTTGTCAGTTGTATTATCGTTTGCGGCTACCGGAGCAATACTGTTATTATTGGTTGCGGGATTCTGATTGTTATGTGTATTGGTGTTCACGTCAGAGGAAGCAATAACGGGAGTATTGTTTCCTGCCGACCTTTTGTAAGAAGATGAAAGCTCATAGCTACCCAGGCTGATCGCGGAGATCAGCACCAGAATAGCCAGGCCGCCAAACATGCGGCGCCAGATAAAGCCGACGGGCTTACGTTCTTCTTCTTTATCCAGAAGTTCGCGCATGCGCAACCATGCACCGGCAGGCTCCCGCTCCTCCCGTCCTGTTAATCGCTGCCTTACCAGGTCATCGATGTTGATTAAATTATTATCCATTTGGATAAGTTTTTTTATTTTTAAAATAGTTATTGCCAAATCATATTTTCAGGTGCAACTCCAGTTTTTCAATCCTTTCTTTCAATACCCTTCTGCCTTCCGATAAATGCCATTTGGATGTACCCTCACTTATACCTAATAAATTTCCTATTTCTTTATGCGTAAATCCGTCCATTACATACATATTGAATACCGACCGGGTGGCATCAGGTAAAGCCTGAACCAGTTGTATAAGCTGATCGTAATACAGCTTATCGGCATGATCTTTATGCACAAATTCATCTTTTTCTATAAGAACTATATTGTTGCTATAACGCGCATTCTGTTTCACATAGTCTGCCACGGCATGAAAAATGATCTTTCTCAGCCATCCTTCGAAGGATCCTTGAAAATTATATTGTTTAATTTTCTGGAAAGCCCTGAGATAACCATTATTCAACACCTCTTCTGCCTGCATTTCATGATCAATATACCTGCGGACCAAAGCCATCATTCTCGGATAAAAGAGATGATATAGCTTCTCCTGTGCTCCACGTTCGTTGTGGATACATCCTTGAATGAGTTGCTCCAACTCACTGGCATGGCCCGTAGTAGTATATGCCAAAGCTATAGACAAGTATATTTGTTATTAATACTAAACATCAATATAGACTGTACCATTCTTAAAATGGTTGGGTAATTGATGCAAACACAATTAAAATTAACGAATCGGGCGGAAAGTGGGGCGATAATTATTAATTTAGGATTAATATTTTTTGTATTTCTGAAGATGTCTGCTGATAAATTTATAAGATAATATATTTGAATGTGTTTATTAGTGGGGGGATTTAGTACTCCGGATATAATTTCTGATTAGGATAGTTGGAATTAATTAAATGAGTATCTTTAGTATATAATATCCCGTCATGAAAAGGTTGTTGCTCATTATTCTGATTTGCAGTGCCAATTTCTGCAATGCACAAAATTACCAATGCCTGCAGGCAGGTGTTAAGCATTATTTTATTAATGGCAACGGCTACCTGCGAGGCATCAGGATAGATGCAATTGATACATTAGGGGATACTATTGTTTATTATCCATTTCAAACACCAAGAGGAACCTATGGGACAGGTGGATATCCTTTTTTAGCTTATGGTGGAAGTTGGTTAGGGAAGAAGGTACGCCAACTAAATGATGGCACTTTTGTTTTTGATAGTTATTGGAATGATTCAGTAATTATTAAGACTCAGGCCAACATAGGAGACAGTTGGGATTTTTATAGAGATTCCAGTAGCCTGTATTATAAAGCCACGGTAATCTCAAAGGATACAATGACGGTACTATCAGTTCCTGACTCCATTAAGACAATTATGATTACAGCCAATAATGGTACAGGTATAGTGCCTTCTGACCCATTGGACAGCTTCAAAATTATTCTTAGCAAAAATCATGGTTTTGTTCAGGTTTTTGATCTTTATACATTTCCATATCATAAACCAGATTCGGCGTACCGGATTGGTTTAGATTTCTTTCTCGACAGGTCAACATGTACGAGTTCAAATATTAATTTCGCATTATCAACTCCAGTTATGCCTAACCCGAATATCACTATTTTTAAGCTGGTTGATTTTATAAACCCCAATACGCAACAATTATACAATTGGGATAGTGGTGATGTGATTAGAAGTTCGCACTTCTATGGAATATCACCTATGATGTCTTATAATGTTTCTGAAGAAATTTTAGATACAGTTAGCTCTAAATCACTTTCGGGTTCCTTGGCCATCCTGAATTTGGTTGGCTCAGCTGGTACCTGTTCCTTCACTGGGTATACACATTATCCCTGCACTTTTGTCTCTACTCGAGGAGTATATTATTTTTCAAGCAGCATCTACCCGCTGATGGACACATCATATATGCCTGAAGAGCAAATTTTATTAGGAAATTATCTTTTTTATATTCCAAATGATACGAGTTATTGTTCTCATAGCCCTGTTTATGTTGTAGAGCCAGCCAATTTTTACGCAGGGGGGTTAGGTAGTGAATATGATTGGTCGTATTTCAAACTTGGGATTGGATTGACCTACTATTATCATTGGGATGGAGATTCTCCAAATTTTGAACAATCTCATTTAATTTATTACAATATGCATGGCACAAGATGTGGCACCCCACCTGATACGGTTGCAGTTATTGACTCTTCAGTGTCCGTTATTGAAACCCAAAAACCTTCCTCTAATTATTATATCTTCCCAAATCCTACGAATAAATCGATTACTATATCATCCAATAACCCGATAACATCAGTAATTATTTTCAACCCGATTGGGCAAGAGGTTGTTAGCAATAAATATTATAACAAATCAGTTCAAATTGATGTAGCCAACCTGCCCTCCGGCATTTACCTCATCAGGATAAATGGCACGGAGGTAAGGAAGTTTGTGAAGGAGTAGAAATGAATTAATTAAATGAGTATCTTTAGTATATAATATCCCGTCATGAAAAATGCGCTTCTGTATTATATCATTTTTATCAGTCTATTATATTCTTTACCCGCCTCGGCACAAATCTGGGTACCTGTAGGTAGCCCTGGATTCTCGCCTGCTTATATACAAACAACATCCATAGCAATAGACACTGGAGGCATACCCTATTTGGTTTTTGTCGATAGCGGTAAAGCTACTGTTATGAAATGCACTGGAGGCATTTGGTCCTTTGTTGGCAGCCGACAGTTCTCAGATAGTACAGTAAGTTCACCTAAAATTGCTATCGATGGTAATAATATCCCTTTTGTAATTTATTCAGATTATTACAATAGCCTTAAAGCTACAGTTAAGAAATTTGATGGTACAAGTTGGGTAACGGTTGGTATGGAGGGTTTCTCGGCATATGAAGCAGTGACACCATCAATAGCGATTGCACCCGATGGCACAACATATGTTGTGTATATGGATGGTGCCGGTGGTGGTGCTACCTCAATGAAATACAATGGTACTGATTGGGTATTGGTTGGTAGTGCATGGTTCTCAGGAGGCATGGCCCTAAGTCCTTCTATAGCTATAGATAGTCTTGGTACACCCTATGTTGTTTACAGCGATTTTAATGCCGCCGGAGCAGCAAGAGTTATGAAATTCAATGGAACTACCTGGGTATCTGCCGGCACAGGATTCCCGTACAGGAAGGCTCAGTATACCTCTATAGCAATTGACATGCACGGCACGCCCTATGTAGTTTTTGAGGATTGGGTGGATAGTGCCCTTGCAATTGCTGGCAAGACTACTGTTATGAAATATAATGGTAGTAACTGGGTGTTTGTCGGAAGTCCGGGATTCTCAACAGAATATGCAGCTTTTACATCTATTGCAATTGATGCCGGTGGTATTCCCTATGTGTCCTATATTAATTATGGAGGTTTCAGTCCGGTGATAGTCAAGAAATTCATTGGTAGCAGTTGGGTTTCAGTTGGTGGACCCACCGTCTCAACTAGTCCTGCCTGGTGTCCTGATTTAGCAATGGACAGGAGTGGAAATCCTTATGTTTCATTCTCCGATGGCAGCTATGGTGGTAAAGCTACGGTAATGAGAGTTGATACCATTTTATCCCCCATTACAGGGGCAAACCAATTGTGTGCAGGAAACACTATCTTGCTAAACGAAGTCAAAACCGGTGGCTTTTGGAGCAGCAGTAATGCAGTAATTGCATCCGTAGATACTATTGGCAGTGTAACTGGTTTAAGCGCAGGTATAGTTACGATATCATACACAAAATCTGGCTTTTCAGCCACCAAAACAGTAACAGTTAATTCAATTCCGGTAGGCGGTACTTTACTGGCATACGTTGATAGTATTTGTCCTGGTACCAGTACAGATATTTACAACTCAGTAACCGGAGGCATCTGGCTGAGTTTAGATAATTCAATTGCTACTGTAATTGCTGATCCGCATTATACTAACCCTTCCATAGGATTGTTAACAGGCATTTCAAGTGGGACTGTAAATCTTGAATATATCCTTACTAATTCATGCGGCACAGATACCACACATTATACCTTTATAATAAGCTCCAGTAGTGATTGTATCAATTCTACATTCAACACCATATCCCCCCGCGATGGATCTATAGAAGTGTTTCCAAACCCTGCCTTTAACACCCTTACAATTACTTCAAACAATCCAATAACCTCTGCTGATATCACAAACTACATAGGGCAAACATTTAGTAGCCAAAAGTATTGCTCCCAGCAGGTACAAATTGATGTAGCCAACCTGCCCTCCGGCATTTACCTCATCAGGATAAACGGCACTGAGGTGAGGAAGTTTTTGAAGGAGTAGCTTTAACCTCTAGCGCTTATAGGCATTCATTCTAAGAAAAGATGGAAATCAGCATAGGCTGTAGCAATCACAAACTGCTCACCATTTTCACACCAGATGGTACTTTTTAGTTTTCTGATTGAAGAGTTCATGTGAGCATAGAAAAAGGGAAAAACATTCCTCACTCAACTTTTATCGTAACACTAAACATAGTAATTGGGTTTTCCTTACCCGCCTCCCAGCCTCGCTGAGCCTGTATCAGCACATTACTTTGGCTATTATTACCAATAATCTTAAATACCCAATCATCGGAGCCAAAATCGCCAGCAGCAGGGTGTTTACGGACAGTATGGCTGTGAGATACTAATTTTATCATCGATCTGTCATAGGTTGGTGGCAAAAAGGAATAGCCACCATCGCCGGGATTAGTCAGTGTAACCGTGAATGTCCGGCCCATTTTCATAACAATTGTTTTGCCATTGTCATAGGCATCCAGCGCTTTCCCTTTCTTGCCGCAGGCCGAGAGCGTAATCATTAGCGCCAAAACAAGCATACTGAGTCTTTTCATAAATACTGATTGTAGTGCCATTAAATATAATTGAAAAGCAAATTTAGTCAATCAGCCGAAAATAGTCTCAAAATCCCTCAAATACTTGATTGTCTGGTCTAATCAGAATTGATCTACCGAATAATCAAGTATTTCCACAAGATCATTGTCTGCCTCCTGGCTGAGTTCGTATGGCTTATGTAAAATGGCCATTTAGCCCTTTAATGTTTTGGTTTTCGCATTGATAATATCTTTTACGCTCCTCTTGCTTACTGGGCTATCCCATCCCTTGGCGATTTCTCCACGAAGTTCATCAAGCACTTTGTTTCTGTATAGTTCGTGCAGGCGCAGCGCATCCCTTACTACTTCAGATGCGTTTTGATAATCACCACCTAATACCTGATTGGAGATATAATTCTGCTGTTTTTCGGTGAAACTGATATTCATACTACTGTTTTTAAAGCCTAAAGTTACAAGAATGTCCATATTTAGCAAAATAGGACATAGTTTTATTTAATGAGGGTTGGGGAAATTCCAGGCACTGCACAGGCAAAATAAAGTAAGATAGCCTAGCCTCTGATCTATGAAAGTCACGAAAAAAATCAATCGAAAAAGGTGGTTTTGTCTTCAGTTTTTTTATTTGTTAAAGTGCTAGGATTATACACTTCAATTACGCATATTTGTATAGTAATACAATTCTATGGCTTCATACCTGATTGCTGATAGCGGATCTACTAAAACAGACTGGTGCCTGATGAAGAAAGGCAGGAAGCCGGTTCGATTCAGTACCCAGGGCATTAACCCTTATCTGCAGAGTAAGGAAATGATCGAAGAGATCTTGCGAACCGAAATTCCGTGGGATAACAAAAAGTATAAAACAGACCAGATGGCCTACTTCGGCGCTGGTGCTGCCAATCCGGAAAAACAGGTTTTTCTGCATGATATTTTTAAGGCGCATTTTGGTATTAAGAAGATAGATGTGCAGGGTGATATGATGGCTGCCGCAAGGGCATTGTGCGGCAATGACAAGGGGGTGGTTTGCATACTCGGCACGGGCAGCGCTTCGTGCTATTACAATGGTAAAATAATTAAGGAACAGAAGCCATCGCTGGGATATATAGCAGGAGATGAAGGCGGCGGCAATTATATGGGCAAGCGTATACTGCAGTATTATGCCTACGGAACGTTTGACCCTGAACTGAGAATGGGTTTTGAAATGCGTTTTGGTGATGACATCAGGCAAATAATCAATACGCTATACCATCAACCAAATCCTAACCGTTACCTTGCTTCGTTTGTTACGCTGCTCAAGGAAAACAGGGGGCACTACATGGTGGAGAATATTATAGAAGATTGCCTCAATGATTTTTTTCATACCAGTATACTGAAGCACCGCAATACCTGGAACCTCCCGCTTTATTTTTCGGGTTCAATTGCGTTTGAATTCAGGGATGTAATAGAAAACCTCTGCCACCAGTACGAACTGGAAATCGGCAATGTGATCAAGAGCCCCATGGATGGATTGATAAAGTACTACAAGGAGTTGTTGTAGTCTTTTGTTTCAGACAAAATATGTGGATTGGAGATCGCATTTTTCATTGAAAAAATGTGCCATGATCATAAAAACCAAAATGGAATTTCCTGATTATTATAAAATAGTTTTGGAACTAACCTATAAGAAACCCTTTATTATTGTTCTGATCTGTGTGGGCGTTTTATGTTTGGCCTTGTTACCATTATACTTTCTGGGTATTTTATATAATGATCAGCCACCCTATCTTGCATTTGTTTTGGGTGTCTACATAGTATTTGTTAGAAATGTAATAATTAAGGTTACAGCCAGAAAGAATTTCAATTCCTACCAAAGGCTACAGGAAGAAATAACCTATGAGCTGACTCCTGAAAAAATGAAAGTAACAGGGGAAAGTTTTTATTCTGAAGTTGATTGGAAAGCAACCTTTAAGATCCTTGAAATTAAAAGGGCTTTTCTGATCTACGGAAGCAGCGTGGTTGCCAATATTATTTCGAAGAAAAACATGACTCAGGACGAAATAATATCGGTCAGGATGTTGCTGGGCGAACTCAAAGAAGTAAGCAATAAAAAATTACTGAAATCATAAGTCTAAGCATCAGTACTTACTCCTCATTTACATAAATTCTTTTTACCCGTTGCGATATGCTGGTCATGATTTCGTAAGAGATAGTTCCGGCCCATTCAGCCAGTTTTGTGGCAGGTAATTCAGGTCCGAAAATTATAGCTTCATCGCCTTCTTTTGCGGCAGGTATTTCCGAAATATCTACCATGCACATATCCATACAAATTGAACCAATAGTTTTGGCAGGCTGTCCATGAATAAGTACATGGGCTTTGCCATTGCCCAGCGATCTGGGGTAGCCATCGGCATAGCCTATGCAAATCGTGGCAACGGTTAGGTCTTTCGGGGCAATAGCATGATGACCGTATCCTATACTCTCGCCTGTAGCTACCTTCCTTATCTGGGCAATGCTGGTGGTGAGCGTGCTGATCTGTTTCAGTTTGTTTTGCAATTCACGGCTGCTGTCGGCGCCATACAAACCAATGCCCAGGCGCACCATATCGAAATGCAGATTGTGATGCCTTACCGTACCGGCAGAATTGCACAGATGCAGCATGGGTTGGTCAGGCAGACCGGCTATCAGTTGATCGCTCATCTCCCTGAATCTGTTTGCCTGCTGCATGGTAAATGCATCCTCCCTTGGGTCGTCGCCTGCTGCCAGGTGACTGAAAATAGTAGCAACCCGGATGTTAGGGCATTCGTTGATGCGTGCAATAAGTTCGTCTATATCTTCGGGACCAAAGCCCAGACGATGCATACCCGTATCCAGCTTTATATGTACCGGGTAGTTTTCCGCCCCAAATGTCTGGGCTATACTGGCAAATGCAGCTAATGAACGGAAATTAAAAAGTTCAGGTTCGAGTTTCCAGGCTATCATGCGATCGAAGGAAGTAGCATCAGGACTCATCACCATTACCGGCATTTTGATACCTCCCCTGCGTAGGGCAATGCCCTCGTCTGTGTAGGCCACAGTAAGATAATCAACGCCTGCCTGGTACAGTCTGTTGGCAATTTCAAAACTACCGCTGCCATAAGAGAATGCCTTAACCATGGCCATTGTTTTTACTCCCGGCGCCAGCTCAGCCCTAAAGACATTCAGATTGTGCGTAAGCGCCGAAAGATCGATGGTCATTACAGTCTGGTGTACTTTTTGCTCCAGCAGCAATGCTATTTTTTCGAAGGCAAATATCCTTGCGCCCTTCAGCAGTATGGCTTCCTTATTGAACGTAAGCAGGTGGAAATTTTTAAGAAACTCCTCAGTCGACTTAAAGAAAATACTGCGTAGTTTTTTATGCTTCCTGAAGGCCGATTTATTTTTATACAATGCAGGTCCTATACCTATAAACCGCTGTATGTTTCTTCGGCTGATGTAGGAGGCAATCTCTTCATACAGATCCATATCCCTTTTGCCCGGCTGCATAATATCAGACAGGATCACGGTATGGTGGGTGTGTTGTTTTTGCTGCTCCAGGTGGTTTAAGGCCAACTGAACTGATGTAAGGTCTGAATTATAAGCATCATTGATCAGCGTGCTGTCGTTGATGCCGTGGCGCAGTTCCAGGCGCATGGATACCGGCTGCAAATGAGCCATTTGCGCCGAAGTGTACTTTTTATCCTCACCAAGCAGCAGCATGACACACCAGCAGTGTATAGCATTTTCTATTGAAGCCTCATCAGTAAAGGGAATCGTTATTTGTAAGTTTTCCGACTTGCAGATAGCGTTGATTTCTGTCTTGCCATGTTCTTTGCTTACAGATGTGATGCGGAGATCGGCATCTGATTTTTGAGACCAGGTAAAGAGTTGCAAAGGTTCTTCTGTCCGGCCTCCTTTTACGTGGTGCATATACTGAACAATAGCCTGGTTCAATTCAGCATGATCATGACAATAAATCAGTTGTTTTACATTGCGGAAGAGGATCAGTTTTTCATTGATCTTCTGGCGGCTGTTCAAAAAACTTTCGCTATGTGCTTCGCCTATATTGGTAATGATACCTATGGTGGGCTGGATAATTCTTTCCAGTTTTTCCATTTCGCCCGGCTGAGAAATACCGGCCTCAAATAAAGCCAGTTCGTTGTCGGGGTTCATAAGCCATACCGACAATGGGACACCAATCTGTGAGTTGTAGCTTTTCGGACTTCGTACAATATTGTAATGCTGGCTGAGCAACTGATACAACCATTCCTTTATTATTGTTTTGCCATTGCTGCCCGTAATGCCGATAACCGGGCAATGGAAAAGGCTGCGGTATCCGGCGGCAATTTTCTGCAATGCGGCAATTGTGTCCTTGACAAGAATAATATTTGAGTCAGCCAGTCGGCTATCCAGAGGCTCATGGTCGACCAGGAAATTGCGCACCCCTTTCTGCCATGCATCAAACAGGAAGTTATGACCATCACGGTGGGCGCTTTTGATAGCAATGAACAACGTGTTTTCCGAATCAATATTGCGGCTATCAATAGCTAAAATACTGATTTTAGTATCCTTGTTGACAGATGCCAACCAAATGCCATTGGCCCATTTTCTAAGTTGTTCGATACCGGTCACTATCATACAAATATAGTGAACTCTAAAAGAATGTAGGATGGATATAATGGATTGATTTTTGGAAATCACCCTTTAATTAATAACTATCCAGATGAAATATACCGCATTTGGGGTATTGCATTGGTATATATCAGGCATTATTTTGTGTTGATTTTTAGTTATTTACCTAAATCAAAATAAATTATGAAATACGGAATTCAGTTTTTAGCTATGGTATTTTTATTGGCTCCGGTTACCAGCACACATGCACAATCGGGTAAGGTGCTTGTTGAGGAACACTTTAAGGAGAATGACCGGGGCTGGAACCTGGGTGAAGATAACAATGTAGTTCGTAAAATAGAAAACGGCAGATTAGTGATGGAAGCAAAAAAGTACCTCACAGGCAAGGGTGGTGGATACTGGATCAAGATGCCGGATTATAAATTGCCATCCAATAATTTTTCGCTTTCTTATACTACCAGATGGATTAAGAACATGAAAACAGATAATTCTTACAGTCCTTATGGTGTTATTCTGGGAGATTATTATTTCCTTCTTTATGCTGATGGAGATAGGCGGTTATTGAAATATAACTCCGCTGAAAAGAAGTATGAAACATTGGTTGACTGGAATGAGCAGGCAATTATCAACAAGAAAGGGACAGCAGATAATAAGTGGGAGATAACCTACCAGAACGGCCAGGCAACATTTTATGCAAACGGGCAAATGATGTATAAAAAAGATGTTACTCTTCCTGCAGATTGCCCTGTGAAGCTATACATCGAAAACTCAGAGGTTGTGGAATTTGACGATATCGTAGTGAAGAGCCAGTAAATTATTAGTTTGTTTTTATGTTTGGTCGAAAGTCGATTTGCTGTATTTAATCAGCAAATTTAAATTGGCCTATACATGGCATCTCCATTGAAACCGGGGAAAATGAGCCGTATTGTGTTTAGGTAAACGTTCCCGCATTACCTTTACAACTAATGGTTTTATTGTACATTATTTTTGCTTGTCTTATTGTCCAGATTGTTTATACGGCCTGGTTTTTTGTCTGCCAGTTGAAAAATCCGGAAGTTTCAAATAATCAGGTTTCGAATTGGGGGAGTGTGAGCATCATCATTTGCGCGAAAAATGAAGGCATCAATCTGGCAAAATATTTACCGGTGGTTCTATCCCAGGTGTATGACGGAGCCTATGAGGTAATTGTTGTCAATGATGGCTCGAATGATGATACCGGACAAGTTTTGAAAATCCTGAAAAGTGCTTGCGACAATTTAACTGAGGTCATTATTTCATCTTATGAGCGCAGGAATCTCAAAGGGAAGAAGTATGCTTTGAGCAAGGGAGTAGCTATTGCAAAGTACGACTGGCTGTTGCTCATTGATGCCGACTGCATGCCTGCTAGCGAGTCCTGGCTTAGGCAAATGGTGGCGCCGCTTGCAAACGGCAAAGAAATAGTGGCAGGATATGGCGGCTATAATGAGGGTGCGGGCCTGCTCAACGCCTTTACCAGGTGGGAGACCGTGCATACCTTTATACAGTACAGCGCTTATGCCGGGGCTGGTCATCCCTATATGGCAGTGGGCCGGAACATGGCTTGTACAAAGGAGGTTTTTCTGAAAGCCCGGCAAAGCAAAATATGGAACGAAGTGCCCTCAGGTGATGATGATCTGCTGGTAAGCATTTGCGGCACCGGAGATAACATGGCTGTAGTAGCTGCACCATCGGCCTTTACCTGGTCAGATGCTAAGGATAACTGGAAAGATTGGATTGCGCAGAAACAACGGCATCTGTCTACAGGGAAGTATTATAAGTGGCCTGTTCAGTTAATGCTGGGCGCATATGGGCTGTCTCATGCCCTGATGTGGATAGGCCTGATTGCATTACTGCTGACACCCTTTTGGCCGGTTGCCCTTTGTCTGCTCGGTTTGCGGTCAGCAGTAGTTTCTGTTTTGTGGCTGCATTATGCCGGCAAGCTTAAAGAAAAAAGCAGGGTTTATTTATTCCCGCTCTTCGATATTGGGTGGATGCTGTATAACTTTGCCTTTCTGCCATACATAACCTGGAAAAACAAAAAGACTTGGACATAATTTTAAAATACTTTGCCGATTTTACTCCTGAGCAAATTGAGCAGTTCAGGAAACTGGAAGCCCTTTACAAAGAGTGGAATGAGAAAATCAATGTGATATCGCGCAAGGATATAGATGCCTTGTACGAAAAGCATGTTTTACATTCTTTATCCATCGCAGTGCTATGTTCTTTCGACAAAGGAGCCGAAGTTGTAGATATCGGCACTGGTGGGGGCTTCCCGGGCATTCCGCTGGCCATATTTTTCCCTGATGTTCATTTTACCTTGGTCGACAGTATCGGTAAAAAAATCAAGGTGGTGGAAGAAGTGAGCGCTGCCATAGGATTGAAGAATGTTACTGCCATTCATGGCAGGGTGGAGGAATTGAAGGGCAGGAGTTTTGATTTTGCTGTATCGAGAGCTGTTGCCCCATTGGGAGATTTATGGAAATGGATAAGCCCATTGATCAGGAAAGGGCAGAAAAGCGATGAATTTCCTAACGGACTCATTTGCCTCAAAGGTGGCGACCTCACCAAAGAAATAAATGACTCAGGGCTGAAAAGGATAGTACAGGCATGGAGTGTGAGCAATATTTTTAATGAACCTATGTTTGAAGATAAGTTCGTTATTTATGTACCCCGGTTGTAAGCATTGTTTTCTTAAATACATTTACCAGATGTTCCTCCCTCTTGCGAATAATTATTTCTTTTTAATAAGGCGTAAAATCTGCGGATAATGAATTATTTAATGCTTTTTATGTAGCGGAAATATTTTTGTGTTTACCATAAATTCATTATTTTTGTTTTAAATCAACAGATATGGTAACTGAGATAGCAAATAAATATAGAGCGCTGCTGGGAATGCTACCTGAACTGATAGAGATAAGTGGCTACCGGAATGATTATTTGAGCAAAAAAATGGGTATAACACCGGCAACATTTTCAGCTAAAAAACAAAGGGGTAACTGGTCGGCAGATGATGTAGTCAACCTGATGACTATTATTGAAAATGAAGATGTGGATGATTATTGTATGTTGCATTTAATGAGGGAGTCGAAGAAAAATGAGGATACTTTAACTACAAATGATTTTAGAAAGGCGATCGGAAAATTGAAGTAATTATTTTCAGGTCTATATTTTCTCCATGTTCCTAAGGAAACAATTCTTATTTTTGCGCCCTCAGGAACGTTGATGAAATAAGTTCCACCATATTGCGAAGTTATATTTCTTTTTTATGAGGCGTAAAATCTGCGAATAATGAATTATTTTAAGACTTTTACAACGAAATAAAAATGGAATAGAACAAGTAAGATGGTGGGAGTTATTTGGTCATCGTTCCTCAATTAAATTCTCTGTTAGAAAATAATATGGGTAGGATATTTGAAGTACGTAAATCAAGCATGTTTGCCCGGTACGACCGGATGGCGAAACAATTCAGCCGTGTAGGTAAAGAAATAGCTATTGCTGTTAAGAAGGGTGGTCCGGAGCCGGATACTAATCCTATGCTGCGCAGGGTAATGCAGAATGCCAAGTCATTCAACATGCCTAAAGACCGTATTGAGGCGGCCATCAAGAATGCCATGGGTAAGGATACCAGCAACTATGATGAGGTGCTGTATGAAGGTTATGCCCCCTATGGAATTGCCCTGCTGGTAGTTACTGCAACTGATAATACAACAAGGACTGTGGCCAATGTGCGCAGCCATTTTAATAAAGGTGGCGGTACACCGGGCAACAGTGGTTCAGTGAGTTTCCTGTTCAAGCACCTGGGTATGTTTAAGCTGAAACCGGAAGGTCTGAATATGGATGAACTGGAACTGGAATTGATTGACTTTGGCCTGGAAGAAGTAGGTGAGGATAGTGAAGGTAATATTATTATCCGCTGCGGATTTACCGACTTTGGTAATATGCAGAAAGCCCTTGAAGAAAAAGGGATCACAATTATTTCATCGGAACTGGAGTGGATACCTGCCAATACAATTGAAGTGAGCGAAGAACAAAGTGAAGAGGTGTTTAAACTGATTGAGCGCCTGGAAGGTGATGATGACGTTCAGCATGTGTTTCATAATATGGCGTAGTTGCGGTAGGGTTGTTGAATAGTTGATAGGTTGACAAGTTCATGATTTTTTGGAACTTGGGATTTGTTATTTGGAATTTATAATTTGTTAGGGTATTTCTTTTAATAGGGCATTCAGTTCCGCATCGGAAATGTTTGCCCTATTTGATTTATCGTAAATAGATAGCAGGAAAACCGTTGTGCCGGCAACATATACGTAGGTAATAATTCTGGCGCCGCCCGATTTGCCTTTACCTTTTGATGCTATCGACAGCCTGATTTTATAGCAACCATGGCCTATAGGAGTGCCTATTGCCGGATTTGAAGCAAGTTGGTCGCCCAACTCTTCTATCTCTTTAAGCAATGAGGGATATTTTCGGATAAGCTGTTTCGCTTCCTTTCTAAAGGAAGTAATAGTGGCAACCTTATAACTCATTTAGAAAGTCTTTTAACAGAACTGCTTTTTTCTTTCCGGCCTTAATTTGTTTCACTTCTTCCACAGCTTCACTGATACCTTTTAATATCTGTTCTTTGGTTGGCTCGTCCTCAGTTTCTATTTTCTTAAACCCGAGGTTATCAACCAACTCAATAAAGAAAGGGTATTTTTTATCAGGAACCTGTATCGTAAGTTGTTTCATTGTTTAAGTATTTGGTACTACAAATTTATTCGATTTTGATGAGTTTTTGAGTAAATTATGCTAATTCAATATGATTATGAATTGGTTATTGTTTTACCTTTATCTCAAATCAATAGTAATGCCAATTCCTGCCTTTCAATCCATTATGCTTCCGCTATTGAAAATAGTATCGGATAAGAAGGAACATAGAATGTAAGAAGGAACAAAGAATGAGGGATGTGGTTAATTATTAGAATGATTTTTGAATAGCTATATGATGAAACCAGTACGTTCGTTGCCATTATTGGTGGGCCGCAAGCCGGTGCTGGAAGCACTGGAGCAGGGTGTGACCATTGAGAAATTATTTTTATTGCGTACTGCCAATGGCAATGATATCAACAGCATCAAGCAAAAGGCGCGGGAACTTAATATTCCCATAAGCCAGGTGCCGGTTGAGAAACTGGATCATATGACCAAGGTGCAGCACCAGGGTGTGGTGGCCTGGACCTCATTGCTGCAATATGTCGAACTTCAGGCGGGCATAAGCTATGTGGTTGAAAAAGGTGAAGTGCCGCTCTTCCTGCTGCTGGATGGTATAACTGATGTGCGCAATGTAGGGGCCATTGCCCGGAGTGCCTTGTGTTGTGGCGCCCAGGGTATTATTCTGCCCACATCGCATGCTGCATCACTTACCGAAGATGCTATTAAGACTTCGGCAGGTGCGTTAAGAAAAATCCTGCTTTGCCGCACACCATCGGTGCAGCAGGCTATGGATGTGTTGCGGTTGAATGGCATACAGATACTGGGTACGCAAATGAAGGGTAGTGTGCCTGTATTTGAAAGTGATCTCACCATACCATCGGTAATAGTTATGGGCGCCGAAGATACCGGTATCAGCAAAGATGTACTTAAACGTGCCGACCAACTGATAAGGATACCCATGGTTACCAACTTTGATTCGCTGAATGTATCGGTAGCTGCCGGTATGATACTGTATGAGGCATTAAGGCAAAGACTGGGAGGAAAGTAATAGCTGGCGGGATATTTTGCAGCTTCCTGAAAAATGTTTCCATTATTTATAGATTTCATTTCGGGCAATGCCTATCTTCGGTTTATCTAATAACTGAATTATGGTGTTCACAGGCAAAACTGTTTTTATTACCGGAGCCAGCAGGGGCATTGGTGAGGCTATAGCCTTACGCCTGGCAAGGGAGGGTGCGAATATTGTTGTAGTAGCCAAGTCGGTGCATGAGGATGCGAGGCTGGGAGGTACTATATATTCGGCAGTAGAAAAGATAAATGCAGCCGGAGGCAGGGGACTGGCGCTGCAGTGCGATATCAGGGATGAAGAACAGATCATTGCTGCTGTGCAACAGGCCAATACTGTATTCGGGGGAATAGATATACTCATCAATAACGCCTCGGCCATAAGTCTTACCAATACCGAACAGACCGAAACCAAACGTTTCGACCTGATTCACGATATCAATGTACGGGGCACTTACCTGATCACCCGGCATTGCCTGCCGTTTCTGCGAAAGTCGGCCAATCCGCATATCCTTACTTTATCTCCTCCGCTCGATATGGACCCTAAATGGTTCGCGCCTTATGTGGCTTATACCATCAGCAAGTTCAATATGAGCATGATGACCATAGGGTGGGCGAAAGAGTTCAAAAAATACAATGTGGCCGCAAACTCAATGTGGCCTGTCACAACCATTGCTACCTCGGCTGTAAAAAATATTATTGGTGGCGAAATGCTGATGAATATGAGCAGGAAACCAGAGATACTGGCCGACTGCGCTTTCTACATCCTTCAGAAACCGGCTACCGAATGTACAGGTAATCTTTTCCTGGATGAAGATGTGCTCAGGGATGCAGGGATTACAGATCTTGCTCATTATGCCGTTAACCCCGGTGGCCCTTTGCAAAAGGATCTGTATGTGCATTAGTTGAATGAAGCAAAATTGGCAAACCTGTATCTGGAGCTACATTCATATCATTCTACTATAAGAAAACACATGGCGGAAAAACTATCGGGTATGTTTGTAATTTACAAATAGATTGTATTACTTTTAATGAAAATAAATATCAGTTGAAACCGATACTCTCCATACAGGGCATTTCAAAAAAATATGGATTTATTCAGGCGCTGAAGGATGTGTCGTTTGATGTGCCGGAGGGAAGTGTATATGGCATACTGGGGCCTAATGGCAGTGGTAAGACCACCTTGCTGGGCATTGTGCTTGATGTACTCCTTGCCTCAGGCGGTACCTACCAATGGTTTGGTGGTATGCGGCCTGAAGATGCAAGAAAGCAGATTGGTTCACTGCTCGAAACACCCAATTTTTATCATTACCTGTCGGCCTACGATAATCTGGAAATTACAGCCGGTATCAGGGGAAAAGGCCTTGATGACCGGATTGCGGTACTGAAGCAGGTAGGGCTGTTTGAACGGCGGGACAGTAAGTTCCTGACCTATTCATTGGGTATGAAACAGCGCCTGGCTATCGGGGCGGCCCTGCTGGGTAAGCCCAAAGTGCTGGTACTGGATGAGCCTACAAACGGACTTGATCCTGCCGGTATAGCAGAGATCAGGGAACTGATAAAAAAGCTGAATAAAGAGGGTTACACAATAATTATAGCCAGCCACCTGCTCGATGAGGTGGAAAAAGTCTGCACACATGTGGCCATTCTTAAAAAAGGCAACCTGTTGGTGCAAGGGCCGGTGGATGTGGTATTGAGCAATGAGGATCACATAGAGGTCAGGGCTGCTGATATGGAAGCGCTGAAAGCAGTATTGGAAGAGATGCCGGGAGTAAAGAAAATCAGGTTAGCCGATAACACTGTCGGTGTGTTGTGTGAGGCTTATATAAGGCCGGAGGATGTAAATTCTTATTGCTTTAATAAAGGAATTGTATTGTCTCATCTGGTGCTGAAAAAGCAAAGTCTGGAATCAAAATTCATTGAGCTGACAAAATAATTTGCGATGATTGAATTACTTAGGATTGAATGGCTGAAATTGAAGCAATACAGGACATTCTGGGTACTTATGGGCCTGTTTATGATCGTGTTGCCGCTTTGGAATTACGGATTCTCGGCAGGTTTACTGAAATTCGGGGGAGGGAAGAAGGGCGTTAATTTTCTTACTTCGGCATACACTTTTCCGGAGGTTTGGGGGCATCTGGGTTTCTGGGCAAGCTATTTTATAATGTTCCTGTCCTTTCTGATGATCATTATTAATACCAATGAATTTACTTTTCGCACAAACCGGCAGAATGTGATTGATGGCTGGAGCCGTCTTCAGTTTTTTCATGGTAAGGTAATGCTGGTTGTGGCCATGAGCGCACTTGCTACCATATATCTGTTTGTGCTGGGTTTGTTGTTTGGGTGGGCTAATTCCGGCTCATTGAATGGGGCGATGACAGATATCTATAAAGTAGGCTATTTTTTTATTCTCTCGCTCAATTACCTTGGCTTTGGCCTTTTTCTGGCCATCTGGATCAGGAAGAGCGGACTGGCAATTGGATTATTTCTCATGTATTCATTATTTCTGGAGCATCTGTGCTACGGAATCATCAACCGGTTTACGGTAAAACCATACGGTAACCTTCTGCCGCTGCAGTCAAGCGATGAGCTGCTGCCGCTGCCATGGGCTACTATGGCCAAATCTCTGCTGCCTGTAGAGTCCACTTTGTCCATGTCCACCTACGTATTAGGCACTATGATCTGGTGCCTGGTTTATTACCTTGCAGGGCGTACAATGCTCCAAAAAAGAGACTGGTAGTTTATTTTATTTTCATGTATTGATAACTAGTTTCTATCAGCCAATAAATTAATAGTCAGCCAATTAACAGATATAATGATCTTCTTGTTTTTATTATTTCTGAATGTTCCTTAAATTTGCGTATGCTTACAGGAAAAGAACTGATTCTGGCTACCAAGCCTTTTGCTAAAGAAATAAGGTGGAAGAGTTGGTGGCATACACTTACTTCGTTTTTTTTGCTTGCCGGATCTATTGCTGGGGGGCTTTATCTGGGTTATAAAGACAAGGCTAACTTTCATTATACTAATCTGATTGGGCAAATTATTTGCAGTATTGCTACTGCAGGAATGCTGGCGCGTTTCTTTATTATTTTCCACGATTACCAGCACCATACCATACTGCGCAAATCGTGGCTGGCAAATATTATTTTCACTTTATTCGGTATATATATGATAACGCCTCCTAATATCTGGAAGCGTTCGCACGACCATCACCACAACCACAATGCCAAATTATTCAGCGCCAGTATCGGTTCATTTCCTATTATGACCCGGCAGAAATTTATGGAGGCTACCAAAAATGAGCGTATGGTTTACCTGGCAGTAAGAAGCCCTGTAAATATGTTTTTCGCTTATTTTACCACGTTCATGTTTGGCATGTGTATCTCCTCATTTCTGAGCAGTCCACGCAGGCATTGGGATTCATTGGTTGTGTTGATCCTGCATTTTTCTATAGGTGGGTTTATCTGGTATCAGTTTCATTTTGCCACTTTCTTCCTCACTTTCTTCTTGCCATTCTTTCTATCGCAGATGTTGGGTGCTTACCTGTTTTACGCGCAGCATAATTTTCCCGGTGTCGTGTTCCGCAAGAATGCCGAATGGAGTTATACCAATGCGGCGCTGGAATCATCGAGCTATATGAAGTTGAATTGGTTTATGCAGTGGGTAACCGCCAACATTGGCTTTCATCATGTGCACCATCTTAACTCGAAAATCCCGTTTTACCGCTTGCCCGAAGCCATGGTCGCTGTCCCCGAACTGCAACAAGCCAAGGTAACCACACTGAAACCAAAAGACATTATGGCCTGCCTTAAACTTAAGGTATGGGATGCCGACCAGAACCGGATGATAGGTTTTGATGAGATGGGGAATATCCCGCCGGCTTTGGCTTAAAGCATAGTTTCCTGTATTATTTTCTATTGTATTTAAATCTGCGGTTAGAGTTCATTTCGTTCTATAAAATGAACTCTAACCGCTGCTAAATCATAAGTGAGATTTTATTAACCACTTTAAAGCTACTCAAAATACTAATAGTTATATAGATTTGCCACAGATTCAATTTTTGTACGCCAAAAGTTTTATTTTTAGCCTTTAACTGAAAAACAGAACACTGAAGCTATGTTACAGTCCGGAATGGTAAAATTCCTTGAGCAGCTCGCCGGGAATAACAACAAACCATGGTTTGAAAAAAACAAGGATGCCTATGCTGCCGCAAAGGAGGATTTTGAAGTGGCAGTATCCGGCATACTGGAGGGATTAGCAAAATCAGAACCTGTTTTTAAGGAGCAGAAAGCAAAAGATTGTATTTTCAGAATATTCAGGGATGTCCGGTTTGCGAAAGACAAATCGCCCTACAAGCCTAATTTCGGCGCCTTTTTCAGTAAGGGTGGCCGTAAATATCCGGGGGCTGGATATTATCTGCATATAGAGCCGGGTGGCAAAAGTTTTGTGGGTGGCGGATTATGGATGCCTGAGACACCAATACTCAAGGCTGTGCGCCAGGAAGTGGATTATAATTTCGGGGAGTTTTCTAAAATCATTAATGATAAAAAGTTCAAAAAGCTGTTTGAAACCATAAGTGGCGATAAGCTCAAATCGCTGCCGCAAGGCTATACAGAAGATAATCCGGCAATAGAATACCTGAAACTGAAAAGCTTCACCGTGATGCACAACATTCCTGATGCAGACCTGACCGGTAAGGGCTTTGGCAAGAAAATAGCCGATGTGTTTACACAAATGAAACCATTTATTGATTTCCTGAACCGGGCAGTAGACTAAACTCCATTTAATAACACTGAGGAAAGTAACATAAGCAGGTTGTGCTAATTGCAGAAGACCATGAATTCGAATGGTTTTTCGCAGCAGTCATTCACTTTTTTCTTTTTGAGCCTGGCGGGTTTCACCTTTGTTTTGTGATAAACATCAAGCAGTTCACCTGCTTCAAGAACATGCTTGTCGGTATCGACCTTGGTTACCAACACCATCAATTCTTCCACCATTTCATTAAAGAGCCCCTGCCAGTTTTTAGCGGCTTTGGCGGTAACTAATAATTCTCTGACCTGCTGTTTCATAAGCGTACGTTTATAGCGCTGAATTGCTGTGCTGAATTGCCTTAGCTAATGAAAAGTAGTTAAAAAAGTGATTTGTGAGATAGCAAAAAAAACTATGTGCCTCTTTTTTGCTGTTTCTGCCAAATATTTAATTGTTAGATAAAAATAAATTTAAATATGTGAGTGTCTTTTTTTTAAGCTTGTGCCAAGTCAGGTAACAGGTATGGAATTTCACTTAAAATAAACGGCCTCAATAGAACTTTGTGAGGTAAGGATAACGTTCTTCATATAGCTTTTTTACTCTGTTCAGAATGGTATTCCGTAGTCCGTCCAGATTGCGCCTTTCGGTAGCCGAAACAAAAATGGCACTGTGGTGCGTAATCTGCTGCCAGCGTGTTTCTAGTTGTGTGAGCAGGTCTTTTTTTACCTCTTCATCCAGCCACGGATCAAATACCGTTTGCTCATAAAGGTCCATCTTGTTAAAGATGGTAAGCATGGGTTTGTCGAATGCGCCTATTTCCTGCAGTGTTTTATTTACAATGCCCATCTGGTCTTCATATCCGGGGTGCGAGATATCTACCACATGCAGCAGGCAATCTGCTTCCCTTACTTCGTCCAGTGTGCTTTTAAAACTCTCAACAAGATGATGGGGCAGTTTACGAATGAACCCTACTGTATCGCTGAGTAAAAAGGGAGTTTGCTCATACACTACTTTACGGGTTGTGGTATCGAGTGTGGCAAAGAGTTTATTTTCTGCAAAAACTTCAGCCTTACTGAGAACGTTCATCAGCGTGCTTTTACCCACATTGGTATAACCCACAAGGGCCACACGAATGTAAACGCCTCGTTCTTTACGCTGTGTAATAGCTTGTTTGTCTATTTCCTCAAGACGTTTGCGCAGCAGCGAAATTTTGTCTTTTACTATACGGCGGTCGGTCTCAATTTCTGTTTCACCGGGACCACGGCTTCCTATACCGCCACCCTGGCGTTCCAGGTGTTTCCACATGCCCTTAAGGCGTGGAAGCAGGTATTGGTATTGCGCCAGTTCCACCTGTACCTTGGCCTGGGCTGTCTTGGCCCGGCTGGCAAAAATATCGAGTATAAGGTCGCTTCGGTCTATGGTTTTTACACCTAGTTCATCGGTAATGTTTCCTATCTGAGAACCGGTCAGTTCATCATCGAATATAACGAGGCTCACACCTTTAGCGGCTACAAACTCTTTTATTTCCTGCAACTTACCCTTGCCTACAAAAGTTTTGCTATCTGGTTTAGGTAGTTTCTGGATAAAGGTTTTTACCGTCACCGCGCCAGCGGTTTCGGCCAGGAATGCCAGTTCTAAAAGGTATTCATTTACCTGGGTTTCGGTTTGCTCTTTGTAGATGAGGCCTACGAGCACAGCCTTTTCTTCGTTTTGTATTTTCTTATTTTTATCGAGCACTGGAGGAAGTCAAAAGTTAAATAAGGTGAAAAGCAAAAATGTACGTCTGCACCTGTGTACTAAACAAAGGTATGTATTTTTAAAAGCCAATCTCACGCTGCCATCTGTTACTGCTTGTTAAATTACCCTAACCATACTTTCCCGATGCTGCATCACATCAGCCTTTCCTGCTCGCGCAGCCACCGCTCAGGTATCTCGTCATTGCTGGCTATCAGGTAGTCGTTGTAAGAGCAGGGCACAAAGGTTCCGTCAGGCAATTTCATCCACCACCTGTTGGTACGCTTGCTTTTCAGGAAAACGGTATCATTATCTGTAAATACAACATTGAATATATCAAATTCCTGCCGGTCGGTCAGCTTGGCTTCACTTTTCCTCACCAGGTAACCATCCACAAAATACCAGATCATTTGTGTAATGAGCCGTGCGGTCATGTTGTGCTGATCATCTCTGTGGTCATATCCGAAAATGCCGAATGAAGATAATTTGTCGCTCATGCCTGCATAACGGGTCAGCATACAGCTTTCCTCGCCTGTAAGTCCGTTTGGCGAACCTTTTATATTTGATGGCGCATCGCAATACCGCACTGCTGAAATATCGAAGCTGAAAAAATTACTTATCCTGAGCACAGGCTCCATGTCTTCCACCGACTCGCGCACTTTACCCAACCTGTAAAAATCAAAACGAAGTTTATCAAGTGTTTCCAGCATGCGCGGGTGTGCATAATAGCTCTGAAAAGCAATATGGCTGTAGTGACTCATGAAATTAGGCGTACCGGTGAGCATATCCATAAGGAAACTGCCTGCGGTTATTTCTTCTGCCTCGTCAAGATCAATGAGCATGTCAGCAACTGTGCCCACGGTAAGTTGGGCTGCTTTTTTAAAGACCTCATACTGTTGCAATGTAAGGTCGTGCGAACCTCCGATAATTACGGCAATTTTTCCTGCACTGTGAATTTCCTGCAACACGGTCAGCAATGCGGCCCGTGTGTCGCCAAGAGTGGCGCCCTGCCTTATATTGCCGGCATCGGCAATGCGGATACCCGAATGCCAATGATATAGTTTGTATAATTCTTCCCGGATAATATCTGCGCTGTTGCTGTATGGCATATCATTTCCGGCGCCGCGCCATTCTCCGCAACCCACCAGTACCATGTCGGTATCTACCAGATCAAAATCTTCATCTGCTACGCTCCTGATATTGGCCCCCCATTGCAATGGTTGATAATTGCCTTTCTCCCTTGTTTCTAAAAAATGAGTTACTTCAAAAAATGATCTTAGTTCCTGCATAAGTATGTATAAAGATGAGCTAAAAGTACGTAACAGTTGGAAACAGGCCAAGCAGCCTGATAAACTTAATCTTTCCCAATATCAGGCAACGCACTATGTATTCATTCAGGACCTGTTATTTATTATTTAACAAGGTCCATTTTTGTAATCCAGTAGCCGGTTTCAGTAGTAGCAGAAATGAAATAAACCCCTGCAGGTTCATTCAGATTTATGTCCGTAGGCTTACTGCTGAATGCATTGAATTCTTTTACTTTCTGGCCCAGTAAATTAGTAATGATGTAATGTACATTTTGCGGCTGATCGCTTTGCAATATTAGTCTGAAAGAACCTGTATTAGGATTGGGTAAAACCATGATCTTACCGGATTCTCTCGAAGTAGGTTTAATGCCACTCGGGCAATCCGATTTTATGGCGATATTATAATTGGCATGGGTGGTGCCGCATATGTTGGTAACCGTATACATAATCGAGGTAATGCCACTGGTAATTCCTGTTACCAAACCCGTACCGGAAACAGTTGCAACGGATGGTGTAGCGCTGCTCCAGGTACCTCCCGATGCAGTATCAATGAATGTAAATGTTTCGCCCGGACAAAGGCTGTCGATACCGGTAATAACACCAGGGTTGGGAATCGTAATTATGTGGATGTAAATAGTTGTGGTATCAAAGTAAAAGCCGTCAGTTACCTGAATTTTGAAAGAGTCATATCCTATGTAACCAAGCGACGGGCTATATTGCAGGCCTAGCGTATACAGGTTGGTACCGCCCGACAATGTAGTGAAAGTTGCAAAAGCGCTGCCATTGGCTGGTGGAACGGCCACACTCCAGGTTTCAGTTTGACCTGTATCAATGTCAAAAACAGTCAGCAGGGAATCAATACCGAACGTTTCAGTGGAACAGAAGGTTAAGCTCTGGGTATGCCCTTTGATAAATACAGGAGCATGTGTGGGAACATGGATGAATCTGATGCGGTTATTTTCATTATCCGAAATGAAAATTTTCCCGCCTGCGCCCACTGCCACGCCGGTGCTGCGGTTAATCTCTGCCAGGGCTGGTGGTCCGCCATCACCGCCATACCCGGCAGATCCTATACCAGTGAGGGTACTGATAATCCCGGCTGCATTGATCTTGCGGATCCTGTCGTTGTTAATATCGCAAATGTATATATTGCCTGCAGCATCTGTCGCTATGCCTTCCGGGTAAGATAACTGAGCCGCAGTGGATGGACCGCCATCGCCCGAAAACCCGAATGTAGGGCCACCTGCAATAGTTGAAATAATGCCTGCCGGATTTATTTTGCGAACCCTGTTATTGCCATAGTCGGCTATATACAGGTTGCCCGAGGCATCGCAGGCTACACCCGTTGGATATTGCACCAGGGCAGCAGTGGCCGGGCCGCCATCACCTCCACCGAAACAAATACCAGTGCCGGTTATGGTTGAAATTATTCCCGATGTATTTATTTTTCTTACCCTGCAATTGAATTGATCGGCAATATAGATATTTCCCGATGGGTCTGCAGCAACTCCCCATGGGAAGTTGAGTTCGGCCGAAGTCGCAGGGACTCCATCGCCGGCATAACCTGCCATGCTGTTTCCGGCAACAGTGGAAATAATGCCTGCCGGATTTACTTTTCTTATCCTGGTATAGTCGGAAAAAAGGATATCGCCGGAAGGAGCGATGGCGATTCCCATCGGTTTATTAAGTGCCGCTGCTGTGGCAGGTCCTCCATCTCCGCTGAAACCCATAACTCCGGTTCCTGCAATAGTCCGGATATTACCAAAAGTGTCGATCTTACGAATGCGGTTGTTGCTGTAGTCAGTGAAATAAACATTACCTATACCATCAACAACTACGCCATAAGGTTTGTTTATGTGCGCTATTGTTGCCGGGCCGCCATCACCTGAATAACCAGGCGTTCCATCTCCTGCAAAAGTGTTGATGACAACCTGAGCTTGCAGGTTGAATACGGTAATGGTAAGTAATATGGATAATAATAATCTTAATTTCATCAGGGCGTTTAAGTTGTCTTATTCAGAACTAAAATTTTTTACTAAGTTAGGCTAGTTTTTAGAATTCATTGAAAACTTTTTAGCAAATCATAGTCGTGTATTTATTTATATGTTTTTTAAATTTTATTTTAATGCTAAGATTTTGAACTAAAAGGCAACCTGTACGGAGTTTTATTACATAAAAAATATAAATAAAAAAATGTGTTTTAAATGTTAGTAAATTGGAGGTGTTTATTTTTAGATTTCTCAGAAATATCATATCTTAGCAAATTACTTAGGAACGTTGACGAAATAAGTTCCACCATATAACGAGTACGGTGGTGGGAGTTCTTTTGATTTCGTTCCGAAATAATAGTGAAAGGAAGGCGAAGTAGTCCGGAACATTTATTTGGATATATTTTATCAGTGTACCAAACCTTTTTCTTTTATTTGATGTCTAATATTATTAGAATGAACCGACTTTTTATGAAATACTCTATTTTAGGTCTATTAGCGTTGTTTTTATCATTTGGGACCAAGGCTCAGACAACAATTGTTATTGACACCGGTGTTATTACTATAACAGACACTATCCATTGTTTCAACCATGTGTTGCATGCGGAAGTAACAGGTGGGATCATACCAACCCCATCCGGTATTACGGTGGATGATGGTTGGTCGGGTATTATCCCTATCGGATTTACCTACAACTTTTACGGATTGCCTAATACGCAATGCGTTATTGGTTCCAATGGTTGTCTTGGGTTTAATACTGCAAGTGCCGGCGCATACAATACATGGCCTATTTCCGGCGCGCTTGCCGCGGCCCCTGCTGATATCCGGAATGTGATCTGCGGACCATGGTGCGATGTTTATATTCCTGCCGGTGGTACAATTGAGTATTCTATGCAGGGTACTGCCCCAAACAGAAATTTCGCTGTTACATGGTGCGGAACCCGTATGTTTTCCTGTACTACCGAATGGTTGACTACACAGATCGTCATTTATGAAGGTAGCGGTTTGGCTGAAGTTCATATCGGTCACAGAACCATTTGTGCCACAGGTTGGAACAGTAGCCGGGCTATCGTTGGTGTTAGAAATCCTGCCGGTACAGTTTCTACAGCACCACCACTCAGGGACTGGACACCAACATGGGTAACAACAAATGAAGCATGGCGGTTTACTCCGGCTGGTGCAACTTATACTGTAGCGCCTATTGTTTATGCTCCAATACCTTATGCGGCTTCGGCAGTTTACTGGTACGATAGCACTACAGGCGCATACTTGGGCACAGGCGCTGATCTTTCAGTTTCACCAGCAACAGGCACAACGTACATGGCTTGTGCAGTAGGCTGCAGCGATACTACAAAGAAATACATACACATAGGCCCGGCTACTTGTTTCAAAGCAGTTGCCAATGATCCTTGTATCGGCGATACAATTAAACTGGGTGCAGTAGGTGACTCTATAGGTGCAACTTATTCATGGTCTGGTCCTGCCGGTTTTAGCAGCACACAGCAGTATACTTATATTTTTCCTTCATCAGGAGCCAATGCAGGTGTATATCATGTTACCAAATTCCTGGGTGGTGTTGCAGTTAACGTAGACAGTGTACTGGTTACTATTCACCCATTACCTGTAGTTACGCTGGGCAGCAGCATTGCGCTTTGCGATCCATTGGTTAGTCCTTTGGCGCTGACTTCAAATCTTGATTCATTAGGCGAAACATTTGCCTGGACAGGGCCTGCAGGGTTTACTTCTAATCTTCAGAACCCTGTAGTTTCTCCGTTCGATTCTACTATGCAGGGAACCTATTCTGTGATCGCAACAACTATTTGGGGTTGCAAGGCATCATCCAGCATAGATGTTTGGCCGGGCACTTCACCAAACTTTGTACCGGTTATCAAGAGAGGTTGTTATGCTGATACTGTATACCTGCTGAATACAACTACAAATGCCAGCACTTATGTTTGGGATTTCAATGATGGCAGCTTAACCAGTACGGACATTCATGTTACCCATATTTACCCCATACAAAATGTGTACAATATCAAGCTTACTTCTAGTAATGCACATTGCACAGAATATAAGGTTATCCCTATAGATACGCGCCATACTATCACAGCTATCTTTAATCCCACTCCAGATACCTTCTGTCTTGGTTATCCAACTACAATGGTCAATTCATCGGTTACCACATTGGGCGACCCGGCATTAGGAACCGGTACACCTGTAGGCGCTGCATGGGATTATGGTAATGGTGTAACTGATACAGTTTGGCAGCCAACCTATACCTACGATGCTTCTGGTTTATTCCAGACTACACTTACTGTTACCGACTCTATTGGTTGTACATCTACAGCTTCCAAGCCGGTAATCGTACTTGAACTGCATATATCTTCATTCACCGATACCACTTTATGTCTGAGTTTGCCACTGCCAATGACCAATGACGTAACATGGACACCGGTTATTTCTGGTTTGGTGCCTAGTTATTTGTGGACAGAATATCCAACACCTAACCTGAGCGATATTAATATTGCCAATCCTACTTTGTCTGGTTTCGGATTGTTTATAGATACATTAACCATTTGGTTCCCTGGCGTGCCTGGCGCCATACCGGGTTGTGCTATCCGGCAAATAGTCAGGGTAAATTCTGTTTTGGGCCATGTAATATCCGATCTTACCGCATCTTCCACTATATTGTTTGGAGGTAGTATTCAGTTGAATGCAAGTAATGAAGTGTATTATTACTGGAGGCCTGATGATGGTTCATTGGATAATCCTAATATCAGTGATCCGATGGCAACACCAACGGTAACTACCACCTATACTGTCTTTGGTCTTGATGTAAATGGTTGTCTGGATTCGGCTTATGTAACTGTCTATGTTGACTCAAGTTTATACGACCATATACCAACCGGTTTCTCACCAAACAATGATGGATTGAATGATAAGTTCAGGATCCATGATCTGAAAAATCTGAAACTCGTACAGTTCAGTGTTTACAACAGGTGGGGTACAGAAATATTCAGCACTATTGATCCTGAAACAGGATGGGATGGTACTTACCAGGGTGTACCACAGGATATTGGTGTATATAACTATGTACTCATAGTAGCCCATCCGGATGGCACCAACCGGGCCTATAAAGGAAATGTTACACTCGTCCGATGACGGGTTTAGAATAACTAAAATAAATCAGCCTCGGTTTTCCGGGGCTTTTTTATTTTTAGAGCGGGGGATATTTCTGCTTTCCTTCACTGTTTGTTGATTAACCACAATTTTGGTATAACTAATTAGCCATCATGATTAAGAATTTATTAAGTGCATTGATTGCTATTTGCTTACTTGTCTTGGTAATTCGTAGCACAATAAGCGATATGATTTTTTTAATTAACAGAAAGGAGGCTAAAGGTACAGTTGTTACTTATACTGTTCCCCAAAAAGACAAGCCTACTACCTATCTGTTTGAGGTGAAATTTTTTGATGAATATGTGCATGATTCAGTAGTAAGGAAACTTGACTATCTGAATAGAGAACCTGCATTGCCACAAACTGTAAATATCTATTATAGTGTTTCAACTAAACGAATTTTCGCATCAAACAAAGAACATATAACATGGGTGACGGTAGTTTGGACAACCATAGTGGACTTACTGATAATTTTTTACCTTATCATCACTACTAAGGAAATGGTAACTAAAAGAGGTGCGAATTGAGGTTTATATACAGATGAAAGTGACTTAATCAAAGCACTCATAATGAGTGCATCGCTGCTACAATAAAATGTCGGGTGTTATATAAAAGGGATACCCTAAAAGACTATTGTGCTAATAAATAATATTTCTGGGTAGTTTTGTGTTAGTTTATAATGAGATGGCAGTAAGCAGTTGTATAAGGACATCCAAAGCGGAGAATCCTAAATTCTAAAAACATGAAGCTAATCAAGACTTTAATATTGTTCTTATCGATTTCATTGTTGTGTAATAATGCTTACTGTTCCGACTCGACATACGTTAAGATATGCAGGGATTTTATTACAGACAACTTGCGAAATTTAGATGAGCTTAATAGATATGCCATAGAGCATAGTGAAAAGGAACTTGTGAAAATTGATACTCAAATTTATTTTAACGATTGTGATTTGATTTATTTGCGAACATGGCTATATTCATCCGGTTATTCTATTAATTTGTTTATAGATACTTTATCTGGAAAGTGCTATGTAATTAATTACGGAAACTCAGCCTATGAACATTATTCAGTAAAGGCATTAAAAAAAGTTATAAAAAAAGGAAGATTAATGTTTTCAAAATTGGACGATAGAGCTTATTTCAATTTAATCTTTAATCTAATTATCCCGAAAATCCCTGAACTTTATTCCCTGCAAGGGAACCAGTATGCAAGCCCAACTCAATTTAACGGTAGAATATATGATTCCAGCATATGCAATTTAAGTCTTAGACCTAAAATTGGAGATGATTTTTTAATTAGAAATCCATTTCATTGGTTCAATAATTTTATCATTATTAATGCAAGACGACGAAAGTCTCAGCAAATAAAAATTAAATTAATCGGGAGCTATAAAAGATTTAAAACAGCTTTAAGTGATATGACTGGAAGATGCGATAATACATGGGGTATTGCTCCGGTTTTAAAACACGAATGGTAAACAACAGCCCTTGCTCCCCAAAAAAACTAAACCCACAGCCTAGCCGTGGGTTTAGTAATATAATAGCTCCAAAAAGTATTAGATAACCTTGCGAGGATTGCGCTCCAGTACTTCGTCTACCATGCCGTATTCTTTGGCTTCGGTTGCTGTCATCCAGTAGTCGCGGTCGCTGTCTTTTTCCACCCTGGCCAGATCCTGCCCTGAATGTACCGAGATGATCTCATACAGCTCTTTCTTCAGCTTGCCGATCTCACGTGCTGTAATTTCAATATCACTGGCCTGTCCTTCTGCGCCACCCAATGGTTGGTGTATCATGATGCGGCTGTGCTTCAGGGCCGTTCTCTTGCCCTTGCTGCCTGCACACATCAGCACGGCAGCCATAGAGGCCGCAATGCCCGTGCAAATGGTCGATACATCAGGATTGATGATCTGCATGGTATCATAAATGCCCAGACCGGCATATACGCTGCCTCCCGGACTGTTGAGGTACATCTGTATATCCCTCGTGCGGTCGGTGCTTTCCAGGAATAGCAACTGTGCGGTAACAATATTGGCCACATAATCATTGATACCCTCGCCCAGGAAAATGATACGGTCCATCATAAGGCGCGAAAACACGTCCATAGATGCCACATTCATAGGGCGTTCTTCAATGATATAGGGAGTAAGCGCCTTAGGTGTTTTAAATAATGAAGAAGTATAACTATCTAAAGTTAAACTGCTGATGCCATGATGCTTGATGGCATATTTGCGAAACTCGTTTTGGTTCATAAATAGATCTTTGTTTTTAGGTAGCAAAATTTAAACCATCATCAATATTAGTGCCATTTAGGCGCAATTTACTTTTATTGGGTTTATTATTTGACAATTCGACAATAAATAAACGGTATTTAGGTTTAATTTTGGCTTACTATTCCCGGATAATGAAAAAAATAAATCTGTATCATTGTTGCCCAAACGAGGTGCAATTGAGTTATAGAGAATTAATGTGAGAAGGAAATAATGGCAACAAAAACAATGAAATTACGTTTAGGAAACCTGGGATTATACTTGCCATGGCGCAACGGATGAACATGAAGAAATATTTGCCTTACTTATTATTGCTGTTATTTTCCATCCCGTTATTTTTTCTGGGTGTAAAAGATGCCCATGGCCTGGGCGATGATTTTGCACAGTATGTAAAAGAGGCGGAGAATATAAGTAAGGGCTTGCCCTACTATACCACCAACTGGGTTTTCAACAACCTGGACTGGGGTTATGGCCCGCCGCAATACCCCCCAGGATACCCCATGCTGCTGGCTCCCGTGGTAAAGGTATTTGGCATTGCCATAAGGCCAATGCTGTATATGAATGCGCTGCTGGCCATGGCGCTGCTATTCGCCCTGTTTGCCTACTTCCGTAAATATGCCGGGGCAGTAGCTTCGGTATGCCTGGCGCTCATAATAGTTTATAGCGGCGAACTGTTGCAGGCCAAAGGAGAGTTGCTCTCCGATATGCCCTGTACATTATTCGTGGTGTTGTACCTGATGGTAAGGAATAGCACTGCGTTTTCGGTATCCCGGTTACTATTGCTCATGTGTATAGCCACCATGATCATACTCATCAGGTCGCAGGGGCTGGTGATGCTGGCTGCCGAAGGACTGTATTTAATACTCAGTGTGTACCGGTTGATAAGGGCTAAGGAGCTATCGTTGCCCAATATCAGCAAGCTGCCTTCACTGTGGCTGGTTACAGGCACATGTTTGCTGTATTTTATGGTCAACAATATTATCTTCCGTGCCCCTGCCAGTACGTTTAATTACTATACCAGCATGGCCAGCCATATGGAAACTACCTTCTGGCAAATGGTAAAGGATAATTTCAGCTATCTGCAATCATTATTCGAGGCGCTGCTGCATTATCCTACCCGCATGTATTTTAATTCATTTGCCAACCTCATAGGCAGTACGGCATTCTATATCGGGCTGATAGGTTTTATTATAGCGCTGTTTGGCAAACTCAGGGTAGACGACCTGTTTTTTATACTCATGTGCCTCATCATTATTTTTATGCCCATACACCAGGGCGCAAGGTTTTTGTATGAGGCATTCCCGGTTTATATGCTGTATGGCTACACTGCCATGAGGAGGTTGCTACCTGCCTTGCTCGAATCTAAATCGAAAGGCATAGCTGTGGCCATTACTGCGGTATACCTGTTTATAGGCATTGATGATTTTAAAAAACAAAGCAAGAATGAATGTATGGGCTGCGTGCCCGACCGCTTTACTATAGCCATATTTGACTACCTGAATGCCCATATGAGCGATAGCGATATTGTAGCCTGCCCCCGTCCAAGGCTAATAACACTGTTTACCGGCAAGCGGGCCATAGTTTATGCCAGCAAAGCCACAGATGAGGAAAATAAACGAAAATTCGATGAACTTAAAGTCAGATACATGATACCCTGGTTTGACGATAATATGCGGAAATTCATGCGGGCCAACTACGTATTGCTCGACAGCCAGAAGACTGGAGATACCGAGGTGTACAGGGTAAGATAAAATATAACAGGCGGAAGCTTACCGCGCAGGATAATAATGCTGGTAGGCCTGCTCTATAAATCCGTCACCCAATTTCGGCAGATTAATAGAGTTGTACATCAACACCACGCAGTCGGCGCTATCGATCGCTGCTGCCCAATTGTATTCCGGCATTTTTACTACAGGCTGATCTTCCCGGAACGACTGACCAAAATAATCCCAGAACTCGCTTTTACTGTAAACATTGTGGTTAATACCTGTTGTAATGAATGTCCAAACAAAACTATCGCCTATAAAGATGGTCCTGGGTCTGGTTAATGTTGTGTCCCTGGCGAAAATAAGTTGCGGATAACTGAAAGTTTCGTTGTCCACCGGAAATATCAGGTTGAGCACTGCAGCCACGTCATTATCTGTCGATCGTGGTTTGTTGGTATGTTCTATACGCTGCCATGTTGGATGCGCCATGCGGATCTTCCTTAGCCGCTCCATATATCTGATAACACTATCGGCCGCCAGGATAGCGCCATATTCGGTCCAGTGAATGCCCTGTTTGGTGAAAACAGAATCTTTTGTTTTCCCTTTTAAAGAAACAAACCAGGTGTTTAAATCCACCTGGTTAAGGCCAAGGGAGTCGCCTATATGCAGGTAGGTAGCCAGGTTGGTAGCCCTAGGTGTAAACCCTTCAGCCAAAAGGCCGGCAGATCCGGCATTGTAGAACGCCTTTGACGGTGAATAAACCATGATCAGCGATTTGCCCCGGCGGGCAAAAGTATCCTGCAGGGCTTTCAATTTACTGAGCTTTTCCCGGGCTTTGGGGTAGCCGGCAAAGTCCTTGCCCACAAGCGCATCTATATAGTTATCATAATACAATGAGTTGTCTTTATCCATTACAATGCCGCCACAATCGGGCTTATTAAATAATGAAAAATGAATCTGGCCATTGATTCGGAGCAGATCAGGCCTGAAACCCACATGGTCATTTAGATAATTGGTTTTGGCATTTTGATAGGAACCGTCAAACCATTTATCAAACGAAAAATTAATGTCGGGCGCATTGTTGAAATACCCATATAGTTTGCCGCTGTCAATGAACGGCAGGCAATACTGGATAAATGGCAATAAAAGGACTATAAACAGAAAGCTGAAAAGTCCTTTTTTTATTTTGTGGCCCATTGCAAAATCTAAAGTAATGAATGCATCTGAGGTATCTATCAATACTGTTTAAAAATAGGTTTTTCAGATATGATTATGTCCTGTTTCTGAAAATAAATGCAAAGTTCTAAAAACCGTTTATTAACGAATGAACTGGTTGTGTCCCGGGTCCCTATACTTTGGCAATATTTGATTACGTCAACGCGCATATGAGCGACCGTGATAGTGTGGCATCTCCCACCCAAGGCTTATTATAATTGTTACAGGGAAGCAGGCAATTGTCTATGCCAGCAAGGCCACAGACAAGCAAAACAAAAGAAAATCTGATGAGCCGGCAGGTAAATGACACCATGGCTTGACGATAATATACTGAAATTCATGAGGACCAACTACACACTGCTTGATAGCCGCATAACCGATGATACCGGGGCGTACAGGATAAGGTAAATGGTCCGGTTTCCTGACAGGCCATTATTGTAAAGGATAATAATGATCATATGCCTGCTCAATAAAGCCATCACCGAGGTGAGTCAGATTAGTTGAGGAATACAGCATTACTATGCAGTCTGTTTTATTGATTTCACTTTTCCAATCATAGTTTTTTATGAGTGTGTTTTCTTTAGTTACCTGTTCATTTTTGCTGTTCAGGAGCACGCCAAAGTAGAACCAGAACTGCCAATCGCTTGATGTGTTCTGGAGGATTTTGTTATTGATCATGTTAAATACAAAGCTATCGCCTATAAAGATCAACCGCGGCCTGGTTTTAGAGGTGTCATCAGTATACTTAAAATCAGGATAACTGAACGTTTCTTCTGCCAGGGGGAAAATCAGGTTTGTCAGTTCTTTAATATCCACATCAGCAGCATTAGGTGAATGAGTATGTATAATTCTGGACAGGACAGGATGTGGCATGTGAATATTTCTTATGTTTTCGATGCATTTCACCAGACTATCTCCGGCAATATAGGCTCCATAGATGGTCCAGTGAATACCTTGTTTGGCAATGAGCAATTCCCTGCATGTATCTTTAATTGAAATAAACCAGCTATTAAAATCTATTTGTTTGAGGCCAATGGAATCGCCTATCTGCTTATAAACCTCCAGGTTGTTTTTTTCTTTTTTTTGATGATCGTAAGGTTCAGGAATATTCTGTGGATATAAGAACGCTTTGTTAGGCGCATAAACCAGGAGAAAGGTTTTCCCCAGACGCCCAAGTGTGTCGCTGATGGCTTTCAATTTCAGTAACCTTTCAAGGATGACTTTTTTACCTGCAAAATCTACTCCATTATAAGCATCAATGTAGCTATCGTGGAATAGGAAATTATTATGCCCTAATACAACCCCTCCGGCCATTTTCTTAAACAATGAAAATTCAATCTGGTTATTTAGTCTTACCATATCTGGCCTGAAACCGGTATTGTCATTATAATATTTGTTTTTTTCCTGCTGGTATGATCCATCAAACCATTTTTCCCGGGAGAATTCTATATTCTTTGCATAATCTGCGAAACCTGCTAACTGCCCACTCTTAATGAATGGCAGGTTTTGTTGTATAAATGGCAATAAAAGGACTATAAACAGAAAGCTGAAAAGTCCTTTTTTTATTTTGTGGCCCATTGTAAAATCTAAAGTAATGAATGCATTTGAGGTATCTATCAATACTGTTTAAAAATAGGTTTTTCAGATATGATTATGTCCTATTTCTGAAAATAACTGCAAAGTTCTAAAAACCGATTATTTTTGCACCCACTTTCAATCAGCAATTATGAAGAATACACCGTTTACAGACAAACATATTGCGCTGGGCGCAAAAATGGCAGAATTTGCAGGCTACAATATGCCTATATCCTATACAGGTATCAACGAAGAACACAGTTGCGTCCGAAACAATGCTGGCGTGTTTGATGTGAGCCATATGGGAGAGTTCATGCTCAAGGGGGAAAATGCGCTCGATCTTATTCAGCGTGTTACTACCAATGATGCATCGAAGCTTACCAATGGACAGGCCCAGTATAGCTGCCTGCCTAACAATGACGGAGGTATCGTAGACGATCTGCTGGTATACTGTGTGGAGCAGAACAAGGTGTATATGCTGGTGGTAAATGCCTCCAACATTGATAAAGACTGGAATTGGATCAGCAGCCATAATACCAAGGGTGTTGACATGACCAACATATCCGACAAGACAGCGCTGCTGGCTGTGCAGGGGCCAAAAGCAACGGCCTATATGCAGACCCTGACCGATATGGACCTTACCGGCCTTAAATACTACACCTTCACCAAGGGCACTTTTGCTGGGGTCGAGAATGTACTGGTAAGTTATACCGGTTATACCGGCGCAGGTGGTGTGGAAATCTATTTTGAAGACAAGGGCGGCGATGCCGAAAAAATCTGGACTGCTGTATTTGCTGCCGGCGAGCCGCATGGCATGAAGCCTATTGGCCTTGCTGCACGCGACACACTTAGGCTGGAAAAAGGTTTCTGTCTGTATGGCAATGATATAGATGATACTACCAGCCCGATAGAAGCTGGCCTGAGCTGGATCACTAAGTTTACTAAAGACTTTACCAACAGGGCTTTTATTGAGAACCAGAAGAAGAATGGCGTAACAAAATGCCTCGTAGGCTTTGAGCTGGTAGACAGAGGTATTCCACGCCATTATCATGTAATACAGAATGCTGCTGGTGAGGCAATAGGTGGTGTTACATCAGGTACACAATCTCCTACACTGGGTAAGGCTATTGGTATGGGTTATGTAACTAAGGAAAATGCAGCCGTAGGAACAGAAATATTTATCAGCATCAGGGATAAGGCCATTAAGGCTAAGGTGGTGAAATTGCCATTCCTTCAATAATTATTAGTAAGCATTCAATATTTAATAAGGGCGCTTCGGTGCCCTTATTTTATTATGGCATAGATAGTAGAAGTATCCTCGAACCGGAAATAACGCTTATCGATATCCATGTAGGGAATGATATTATAATTGACCACAATCGCTGATTTGTGAGTGCCTGCCCAAATGCGTTGTGCCGGATTATCATCAAGCACAATAGATGCTGTTTTATTTCTTTCAACTGCAGCCAGCAGCAGGCATTCGTAAGGTGCGCCCCACACCAAAATCAAGGCTGTGGTGTCCTGGCTTGTGGCCTGGGCAATCACTTTCTTAGTGCCGAATTTATCGAGCAGCGTTCGGTCGTAGGCCAGGCGGTTTGTATATACCGGGTGTGTGGCATACATTCTTATGCAGCCTGTGAGCAGTATTAGTGCAAATACTGGTATGGCCAGTTTGCGCCGATGAAGAATTGGCAACACATCCCACACAAATGGGAGCGCCAGAAAAACGGCAAGCGGCAGGTACAGATTTTCGATATAAAACTGGGGAGTTGCAGATGAGTGATAAGAAATATTGATCAGGCCCAGATACCCTATAAAGCAGCCGGTAAACCATACTAACCTGCGCCATGCTCCGGACTTTATGTATACCACCACTACCGAAAAAAATACCAGTGGTATCCAATAGTATTTTGTAATGCAACCTGTAAGAAAATTCCTGTTGGCATAGGTGTTGAAATAATCAGGGAAGAGCGTGAAGAAGTTTTTCATTCCACCCATAGAATGTACTTCAGCGGGCGTTTTGAATGCGACAAACTTTACCAGCATTACGGTAAAGTAAACCGATGCAATAACATAGGCCACATTACGATCAATAACTTCGAAGTTACTTAGCAAAAAGAAGACCAGCGCGTACACCAACACAAACAAGACCAGCGGATGAAAGAATACCATGGTAATGAGTGCCAGAACCATAATAATCCACTGTGAAGGGTTGATGTTTTTTAACTGCCTGTTGCTCACCATCGCAAGAAGGATCATAAATATTGCTATAGCCTGTGGCAACTCGCTCAGCATCCAATAAAATGTATCGGCAGCGAATAATATGTTCAGCAGCAGGATAACCAGCGCGTAATCGTAGCGGCGCAATATTGAGCCACAAACAAAATAAGCGGCCATATAATACACAACAAATACGGCTGAATAGAGCTGCAATACATGAGCTATGGGTATCCCCGCTTTTACTGCCAGTAAAGGCGGGAATTGGTTAAGCACATTGCCAAATCGGAAATTAGTGATGGAAAAATGACCCGGGCCAATGATATAGAACATATTGTAAGCTGCATCAAGAAAGATGGTGCGTTCTTTGTAAAATATCAAAGAGAGTACCAGCATTACCAGATAGGCGCAAAAGCCAATGTGATATATTTTTTTGAGCATGCCCGGGGTTAAGAGGGTAAATATAAAATAAGTTTTAGTCTGCCGTAATGAATAACGGGAATAAGTGGATTTTATGAGGGCGAACCAGGTAGAATTATTGAGGTCTTCTTTGCTGATCCTTCTTGCCTTTTTTTTCTGGCTTTGTTTCCAGCCAAATGACTTCGGCTATAATAACTTTGTTGGCCCCTTCCAGGTAGGGGTTGTTATCCATGGCTTTGGCTACTTCTGCTTCAACAATAGCCGCGTAATCTGTATTGGCTTTATAATCGTTGTTAAAGTATTTCTTGAGGCGGTCTACATACTCCAGCATTTTGGACGAGTTGAGGGCCTCTGTGTTGTACTTTAACTGGGCAATGTATTCTTCCTTTATCCGCGTAAGGGCTGTGGGATTATCCACTTTCTGGCCACCTTCGGTATCGTAGAAAACAGACAGGTTTCTGTATACATTTTGCTGCCCTTCGGCTACTGCTACATAATCGGTGCCCGTCACAGGGCCAAACTGCAGTGCCCTCGACCTGTTTTCGCCCAGCCGCACGGTAAATACAGGCTCTTTGGATCTGTGGGGCTCGCCAAGCTTATCGGTATATTTCTGGGCCAGTACCATTTCGTGGGCATGCAATGAGTAGGCATTGTTTTTGTAGGCTACCGCAAATTCCCGGTACTCCAGTAGAGCATCTGTTACAATATCGCTGAACGTATAAGTCTCGTCCTTATTGGATGTAAAATTGTGTATGGTTATCTTCTTGCTGCGGCAGTGTTCTATATCGTCGCTGCTGAATTTTTCACCCATCAGGTCCTTATAGTTTTCGAAAAGGAATTTTTCGTCCGCACTCATTTTGCGAATAAATTGCCGGCAGTTTTTTACTGATGCGGATTGCTCATTACCTGCTATCTCCAGCTCGGTGGCAATGGTACTGTTCAGACTTATTTTGAAAAACTGGTGCTTCTGCTCATCAAAACTCAGCATTTCTCCCGATTTGCCAAAATTGAGCACCAATTCATTATCGATAGGATTGTACCTCATATCCTGCTTTATGACCTGAATGCCATAATCGGCCGAGAACATGCCATTTACTCCTTCTGCATTGTTGGCAGTTACTACATCTTCCTTATCCTTGATCAATATTTTGCCGGGATTGTTTTTGGCAATATTCCCGAAAATCTCCTGGCCTGCGGCATCGGCTGCCAGG
The DNA here is from genome assembly GCA_903903635.1 of uncultured Bacteroidota bacterium. GTDB lineage: Bacteria > Bacteroidota > Bacteroidia > Chitinophagales > Chitinophagaceae > Nemorincola. Next base: position 11,533 of record CAIUZK010000211.1, on the reverse strand, counting down.
CTGTTGAGTATATCTGTAACTACTTTGAATTTGCCGGGGTATTTTTTCTGGTCTATGCCTATCTGTATTATTTTCTGCCAGTCGTAAATCTTTTGTGGCGAGGTTGTGGCTGCAAGCAGGCATATTGTTTTAGTAGTAGTAAAAGAATTTTCAGGCACAGATTTAGTGGCCGTCTGGGAAGTAGCCCAGTAGCACTGACTCAGCAGCAGGACAATTATTAATATCGTTTTTTTCTGAACCTTCATAAATTCTTTTCTCTAAAACCTGAATACAGTTGTTGTACTTTGCTCACCTGTCATGGGCAAGGGATATAAAACAAGAGATGGTGATAATAATGGTTATATAGCAAAGGTAACTAATCCGGAAATGGGTGCATGCTTATAATATGCTAAAAATCGGGCCACAGTTGTCTGTCATCGGCTGAATATATTAACTAAAAACCGGTCGCGAGTATCTGGGCTATGGTTGCTGAATTTTATAATATGGGGCGTCATTTTCCGAACTTATTTTTTTATAGTTCCTTAATCACCAAAACAGTGGATATTTTTTCTTTCTTTTGCATTTAATATCCTTTTAACACGCAAAATATGCTACCAAAGTACAGTCGGGTTCTTTTAAAGCTTTCGGGTGAGTCACTGATGGGTGAACGTAATTTTGGCATCGACCCAAAGATGCTGGAACAATATGCCAAGGAAATCAGGAAGATCACTGAGATAGGTGTACAGGTGGCCATTGTGATAGGTGGCGGCAATATATACCGTGGCATGAATGAGGCTGAGACCGGCATTGAGCGTGCCCAGGGCGACTACATGGGTATGCTGGCTACCGTGATCAACGGAATGGCCCTGCAGGCTGCACTGGAAAAGGAAGGGGTGAACACCCGCCTTCAGAGCGCCATTAAAATGGAGCAGGTTGCCGAGCCGTACATTCGCAGAAGGGCTATGCGCCATCTTGAGAAGGGCAGGGTAGTGATATTTGGTGCGGGTACAGGTAATCCCTATTTTACAACCGATACAGCAGGCTCGCTCAGGGCCATCGAAATAAATGCCGATGTTATTCTAAAGGGAACCAGGGTAGATGGTATCTATTCTGCCGACCCTGAAAAGGATCCTGCTGCTACAAGGTTTGAACATCTCTCCTTTGCCGATGTTATTGGCAAGAACCTCAAAGTGATGGATATGACTGCCTTCACTTTATGCCAGGAGAACAATCTTCCCATAATTGTGTTCGATATGAACAAAGGCGGCAACCTCCTTAGCGTAGTCACCGGCCAGTTGGTTGGTACTTTGGTGAGCTAATATAGGTATTGCATTCTCAGTCATTTATTAATAGGTAGGTTCTGAGAGGCTTTGTAATTTGCCTGAAGGTATTTAAGAATAAGAATTGCATTTGTGGCTGGCAGGAGCCAGAATACCCTTGCCTGAAACCTGTAGTGAACCATTGAAAAGGTAGACGAAACAAATGCATTAATAAGTAAGAACACAATAATGGATGCATATAGATGCATTATATCTTTGTTGGGAGACCTGCTATATAAAAGAAATATCCATACAGTGGTAAGTATGAAAAACAGGTTATATATCAGGTTGAAATAGGTTATATCTAGGCAGTTGCGGTTTTGCCTCGAAATAGTATACTCTTTAAATTCTTCATTAAAGTATTTTTTGTATTGTTTAGTTGACCCGGACTCCCTGTCATCAGCGTAAGTAGGCATTATCTGTATTTCAAATAGCTGCCGCATGGTGGAGGTACATGATTTCTGGATGTATAATTTAAGATACCTTGGGCTTGTAAAAACATCAGAAAGTATCCCATTGTATTCGTTTTTGCACGAATCCCATCCCCCTATTTTTGACAATGCGCTTGATGGCGCCGGCCACATAAAATCCCATGGATATTCGGTCAGTTGGCCTTTGCAACTGCACAACCGAAGGTTCTTTTTTTCACAATTATCATCGAGATATACATCAAGAATTCCGTTGGATGCCAATTTTGCCATGGTGAAAACCGGGGCTGCTTTGCAGAAAACAAATCCATTACCCTGGGCCAGGTTAAGTGAGCACATGGTTATATAAAATAGAACTGAAACGCCCATCAACGCCAGGCTCTTTTTTAGTAAGGCTTTGTTTTTCCGGACGAGTGAAAAAATCAGGATGGAGCATGAAAATAGCGCTGTGATTAGAAAATGAGAATTATGTATGCTTATGATAAGAAAGATTATAACCAGGTATGATGCCTTCCGCCATGGTTTGGATGCATTTTCGAATAGATATAATAAAACTGCAACCAGCAGTATACCACCAAAAATATCGGGCATCAGCTTGGAGCTTATCCAGGATACACAAGTGAAGGTAGCTATCACCATTATGGCAATAATTCCGCTGCTGAAAGCTGGCCCTGAACTATTAAGATGGCGAATGTAACGTAACAATAAAAATGAAAGCAGGAGGCATTGGAAAAATATGGTATACCATAGGGATTCCCAAAAACTGGAGATCCTTAGAAAATAACTGTAAAAAGGTGTTCTGTCTTCAGGAAAAATATTATTAAATGCAACCGTTATGTAGGAATGGGTATCCCCCTCATAAATCGGGTATCCATTATAAAAGCACACGAACATCAATATCAATGCGCCAATTATGCACAATAGAAATGACCTGGCCTTTAATAAAAAGTACGGCATTCCATAAAAGTAAAAAAATACTCCTACAAAATGCCAGAATTCTACCTCACCGTCTTTCTTTTATTCCTCACATAATCTTCAAACACATAATCGCCTACGCCGTCGGCTGAGGAGTAGAAAGCTTTGCCACCGTTTACTTCGGTAAAGTCGCGCACAAACTGCTGGAGGTATGGGTCATCGGCAATCATGAAGGTGATCACGGGGATCTTCATGCGGCGAAGCTGGCCTGCGAGGTTGAGGGTGCGGTTGAGTATTTTGCTGTCTATCCCGAAACTGTTTTTGTAGTACTTATGGCCTATTTTGAGGCAGGTGGGCTTGCCATCAGTTATCATAAATATCTGCTTGTTGGGGTTCTTGCGCCTGCGCAGCAGTTCCATGGCCAGTTCGAGCCCGGCTACTGTGTTGGTATGGTATGGGCCAACATTCAGGTAGGGCAGGTCTTTCATCTCTATTTGCCAGGCATCATTGCCGAATACAACAATATCCAGTGTGTCTTTAGGGTAGCGGGTAGTGATCAGTTCGCTGAGCGCCATGGCCACCTTTTTGGCGGGCGTGATGCGGTCCTCGCCATATAGTATCATGGAGTGCGAGATATCGATCATGAGCACCGTTGACGTCTGCGATTTGAAATCCGTTTCATGTATCTCGAGGTCGTCCTGGTTCATGGCAAAGCTCTCGAAACCATGATTGATAAAGGCATTTTTAAGGCTGCCGGTATAGTCTATAGTTTCGGGCGCATCACCAAACACATAGGGCCTGATCTCGGGATTGGGTTCATCGCCCTGCCCGGTTTTGAATGTGCGGTGGTTGCCCTGCTTCGCCTTTTTCATTTTCCCGAAGATCTCTTCCAGCGAGCGCTTGCGTATGGTTTGCTCGGTTTTGGCAGTCAGTTTCCATGCGCCATCCTGCTCATTTTCTTTGATGTAGCCGTTGGCTTTCAGGTCTTCAATAAAATCGCCTATGCCATAATCCTTTGTCGATAGTTTATGTTCCCTGTCCAGTTTGGTGAGCCAGTCGAGCGCCTCGGCCGGTTCGCCATCGGTATAGTTGAGCAACTGCAAAAACAGGTCCAGCAGCTTCTGAAACGGTGTTTTTGCGTTTTCGTCGGGATTGTATTTAGAGAAATGAAAGCCTAGCATAGCAGTTAAAGTTACGGAGAAAGAAGTTTAGTTGAAAGGTTGATAAGTTGATAAGTTGAAAAGTTGATAAGTTGATAAGTTGATAAGTTGAAAAGTTGAAAAGTTGATAAGTTGAAAGGTTGAAAAGTTTCCGCCTTCGCTGAAGCTACTGCGGACAATGGATAGGTTGAGGAATTAAATGGAAATTTTGTGTCCGAATGCCATTACTCCTTTTAAGCACTCACGGCGTTGGCGCCATGCAGGGTTCTTATTGCTATTTTAAACCTGAAATTCCGTATCTCTCGGATGAAACCTGTTTTTTGTAGTTATTGCTATTCCATTCTCAACTTTTACTGTTATATCTGCATCGTGGAGATGGTACACCTCCTCAGAATGGATAAGTTATGGCTATTTGAAACCGGAGTTGATCATAAAATTTGAATTGAATTTGGTGATCCTGCCATTGATAAATACAGAATGCCTGAATCATAAATAGTTGTACTTTTGCGCCCTATAATAATTTAATTTTATATTATTTGATGTTGAGGCAAGAGTCTGTTAAGGCTAAGTGGCACATTGTGGCGATAACACGCGCCAGAGATTATAATCAGTTGCTTAAGCCCAACCTGAGTGGAATGGTTGTGTTCAGCAGCGTGATAGGTTTTCTTATGGCGCCGAATATACAGTTTGTATTCAGTGATTTCGGGTTGTGGCAGCGGATAATAGTATTGTTTGTTGGCGGTATGCTGGTTACCGGTGGCGCCAATACCATAAATCAGATCCTGGAACGGGAAAGTGATTCACTAATGCAGCGCACCCGCAACCGCCCGATGCCCGATGGCAGAATGCACCATTATGAAGCCTGGGTATTTGCCGCAATAACAGGGATCTCCGGAGCATTGTTACTAGGCTATTTTTTTAATCCGCAGGCAGGGGCGCTCAGTTTTTTCTCCTTATTATTATATGCATTTGCCTATACACCCATGAAAAAGGTGCATCCGGTAGCAGTTTTGATAGGCGCTGTACCCGGAGCATTACCCCCACTTATAGGTTGGGTGGCTGCTACCGGTAGTTTCGGTATAGGTGGTTGGGTATTATTCTCCCTGCAGTTTTTCTGGCAGTTTCCCCATTTCTGGGCTATAGCCTGGGTGGCTTTCGATGATTATAACCGGGCGGGAATTCGTATGCTGCCTACCAGGGAAAAAGAGACCCGGTTTACCGGCATTCAGTGTATGCTTTATAGCCTGGTTCTTATTCCTTTAGCCTTGTTGCCAAGGTCTATAGGTTTGGTAGGGAATATTGGTACATGGGTTTGCCTTCTTTGTGGATTAATGTACTTTGTGGCATCAATACTTTTTTATTTAAAAAATGATTATAAGTCGGCAAGAAGAGTAATGTTTGCATCATTTATCTATCTGCCATCCATTTTGCTTGCGTTGGTAATTGATAAAATTTAGGTTCTATATTTTCTTCACAGCAGGTAATATCAATAAAAAAATCGGGTAGGTTTTTATACGTAATTCAATAAAGCCCTTGGGGGTAAAAAAATGGTAACAGATCAAAACACAGTGGTTGCGGCAGGAGCAAAAGAAAGGAAGAGGATTCATCCTCAAAAATTCATGATGTGGATAGCAATTGCCAGTATAACCATGGCATTTGCCGGATTAACCAGCGGCTACATGGTTCGCGAGGCTCAGGGCAACTGGCGGTATTACACTTTGCCTTCAATATTCTGGTACTCTACTATCCCTATTGTTATCAGTAGTTTTACAATTATGCTGGCAATAAAGGCATATAAAATCAATGAATTTGCCAGGTCCAGGGGCATGATCGGTATTACGTTGTTGCTGGGTATTGTGTTCGGCCTTATGCAGTTGCAGGGGTTCTATCAGTTATACCATCAGTTGCAGCACATCAGGATCAATGGCCAGGTTTTAAATGAAATGTCTACCGTAAGGATCAACGGAAATCCCAGTGAATCCTTCCTTTTTATTATAGCCGGATTGCATTTAGCCCATTTGCTGGGAGGTCTGATAGCCTTATTTATTGTATTTTTTACCTCCTTCAGAACCACCCAAAAGCCGCGAAACAGCACCCCAATGGAGATTACAGCTACCTACTGGCACTTTGTCGATGTATTGTGGTTATATTTATTTGTATTCTTTTTAGTAAATCAATGAAATAATTAAGAAATTCGCACGCATATTATTCAAGACCACACCTAAAAATTATTATGTCACAAACTACAGTAGTTACTACAGCGCCGGAACCAAAGCTATGGGCCGGCGGTCGCTCACCTTTTAACGTGAGCTACGGAAAAATGATGATTTGGTTCTTCCTCTTATCGGATGCACTGACTTTTGGCGCCCTTTTGATTGCATACGGGACAACAAGGTTTTTTAGTTCCGTATGGCCGGATGCCAACGAAGTATTCAAGTCATTCCCCTTTATGGGCGAGCACAATCTGCCATTAGTGTTTGTGAGCCTTATGACCTTTATCCTTATTATGAGTAGTGTCACCATGGTGTTGGCAGTTCATGCCGGTCATTACGGAGATAAAAAGAATGTAGCCAAATGGTTATTATGGACAATCATTGGTGGTATTTGCTTCCTTAGCTGTCAGGCATGGGAGTGGACACATCTTCATGGCGAGTGTAACGGGCTTTGGGGTAGTTTTACTGATATCAATACACCGGTTAGTCAGTTCCGTCATTTTTTCGGTGAGCATTCATTGTCCTATGTCGATGCACATCCTTTGGTGGCTATGCAGTCTACGCACAACTTCTTCAATTACTTCTTTACCATTACAGGTTTCCATGGTGGTCACGTTACCTCGGGTGTTATCTTTAATATCCTGATCCTGGTGAACACAGTTAATGGTGTTTATGAGCGCAAGGGTCATTATGAGATGGTTGAAAAAATAGGTCTTTACTGGCACTTCGTAGATCTTGTTTGGGTATTTGTATTCACTTGCTTCTATCTGTTATAAATAGAAGGATTAAGCCACAATTTTTCTTTTCAAAACCACATTATTCAAACCTACAATTATTTAAACATGTCAGCACACACTCAGCAGGATAATATACAGTATTTATATGAAGGCGATCAGTCAAAGCTTTACTCTGGCGTATTGTCGCACCATTCGGATGTTAATTCGGATGAAAGTAAAGGCCAGGTAAAACTTATCTGGAAGATATTCTGGTTTCTACTTGTAATCACATTGATAGAAGTAGTGATGGGGATGAAATTCAGCCATTTAATGCCACGTGGTATAGCTAATTTTCTATTTCTTGTTCTTACACTTGTAAAGGCAGGCTATATAGTAAAAGTGTTTATGCACCTTGGCGATGAAGTGAAGGGATTTATTACAACAGTTTTGATCCCATTGGTGCTTTTTGTTTGGTTTATCATTGCGTTCCTTGCCGACGGTAGTTTCTGGCTGAGAATGAATGACGAATCACCGGCAAGGCATAATAGTGCAATACATCAGGTAACTCATGAATAATAAAAAGTCGAACAGGAAGTTTTTTGTAGGGATAGCGGTTGCCTTAATGGTACCGCTATTTTGTTTTTTGATAGTCAGCCGCTTGTCAAAAGGCAAATCCAGGATGCCCCCTTACTATAGTTTTGAGCGGTTGGATAGCCAGCAGGTTGGCGGGAAAACGGTTTATGATTCGGTTTACCACCAGGTTGCGGATATTGAACTTACCAACCAACTGGGGCAAAAAGTGTCTTTGAACAAAGACCTGAAGGGAAAGATGCTGGTAATAGATTTCTTTTTTACTACCTGCCCGTCTATTTGCCCGCTGCTTACCACCAATATGCACAGGCTTCAGTTGAGCTACAAAAAGGACCCGAAGAAAGAAGCTTCCCTGGACACCGTAGTGCAGTTTATTTCCATTACGGTTAACCCTGAGCGGGATACTTTCCAGGCCATGCGTGCCTATGCCGATCGTTTCGGCGCCAATCATGATCATTGGTGGTTCCTTACCGGGGATAAAAAAGCGATCTATAATTATGCCCGAAATGAATTGAAACTTACTGTTGGGCCGGGCGATGGTGGCGCTGACGATTTTATCCATACTGAAAAGATGGTGCTGCTGGATAGAGACAGGCACATCAGGGGATATTACGACGGGCTGAAAGACACCAGTACCAGTAAATGCGCTGATGATATCGTGTACCTTACCCTCGAGAAGAAAAAGCATTAGCTATTTCTTAAAATTGCCTGAAACCAGGGATACATATCGGGGTTTTATTATGTAATTTTGGTTTGCTATTTTTGCATATACCGGTTCAGGAAAACTTATTTTTAAACAGACTTAAAATTTTCGTCCAATGCTTACACCTGTATTGAAAAAGAACGACAAACAGGCAAACCTGCTGATATGGATTGTTTCGCTGGTTGTTTTTGCCGCCGTATGTTTTCTTACGAATGTAAAGGTATTAACCGGGCTTAATCTGGGTTTCAATGTACATATTCTGGCACTCTGCAATGCAATCATTAACGGCACAGTGTCCGTTTTACTGATATGGGCTTTGTTTGCTGTGAAAAACAAAAACTATGCGCTTCATAAAAGCCTGATGTTTGTCGCGATTTTTTTGTCGGTACTATTTCTTGTTACTTATATCGGGCATCATCTGCTTGCCAACGAAACTAAGTTTGGCGGACCTCATGATGCCTTTTATTTTTTCTATTTATTCATACTTATTACACACATTATACTGGCAACTATAATACTCCCATTCATTTTATTCACGGCCTACCGGGCATTGACAGGTGAGTATAGACAGCATAAAAAACTGGCTAAATTTACCTGGCCACTCTGGTTGTATGTAAGTATTACCGGTGTGCTGGTTTATGTGCTCATTAGCCCGTATTATCTGCCTGTAGTGCATTAAAACATCAGGCAATTAGCTGCAAACGATGGTTTCAGTCCGGTAAGCTTTATTTATTTGGCTTTCTTCTTACTTCGTGCTAATTTTAATTAATGAAACGAGCCGTTTTATTCATCGCTTTTTTGATTTTATTTTGTGGCCATTCCTATGGCCAGGGTTGCAGCATATGTACTAAAACAGCTCAGGGTCTTGATGATAAAAGCGCCCGTGGGCTAAATGGTGGTATCATTTATCTTGCTTTTTTGCCGCTTATTATTATGGGCTCGGTAGGTTTCATCTGGTGGAAAAATAGTAATCAGCGTCAATAATTCAGGGCATAGTAAAGTTCCTTAAGGCGAGATTGAATATTTTAATCTATTGCAATATGAAAAAATATCTTTTTTCGGGTGCTTATCTTTTCATCGTTTTATTTTTATTCTCTTCCTGCAGAATGAATGTACTGACAGGGGAGGGGAACAAGTCTGTAAAGAGTCCGGTACTTTCCGCATTCGACGCTGTAGATATTGATGTGTCGCTAAAAGCTGTGATCAATGTTGTGGAAGGCGCTCAGCCGGGAATTCAGTTAAACAGCTACGACAATATTCTGAAACACATAAAGACAACAGTAGAGAATAATAAGCTGAAGATATATTCCGACCTGGATGAGACCTGGAAGATAGAGGATAAAGATTTGTCTGTTGTAATTACGCTGCCGTCATTAACCGCCTTAGCATTGAATGGCTCACCTGATGCTGATGTGCATGGTAAAATAGCAGGTAAGGAGTTAAAGGTGGCTATTTCAGGTGCAAGCACAATTAAAATGGATAGTGTAAATGTGGATGATTTTTCAATAGAAGTATCGGGTGCAGGGGATGTAGTAGTAAATGGCGGCTACGTAAAGCATGCCGAATATGAGATCAATGGTGCGGGCGACCTGAAGGCATTTAAACTAAAGACCGATGAAACGGTGGCCTCGATCTCAGGGGCGGGGAATAGTGAGGTAACTGCATTGCAGAAACTCACTGCTGAGATAAATGGAGCAGGCTCTATAAAATATAAAGGCCATCCTGTAGTAACCCAGGATGTTTCAGGGGTTGGTTCTGTTTCCGATGCCAATTAGTATTGCAGTTAATCTGGAAATCGTTATAAATCGCTATATTTAATCTAAAATCAACATCATGGCTGGCAGATTTTCAATTCGCATATTTTCCATTGCATTACTATTACTGGTATCAAGGCTGTATGCATTTGCACAGGCCGATCAGATTGAGCATGTCTGGTTTAATGAAGAGAAAAGTGCAAAGATCCAGATTTACAAAGGCACTGATAATAAATTCTATGGTAAAATTGTGTGGCTGAAAGAGCCCGACCGTAACGGCAAGCCCAAAACGGATATTCATAATCCTGATAAGGCCAGGCAAAATGATCCTGAACTTGGGCTGGTTATCCTGAATGGATTTGTAAAAGACGGGGCCAAAGGATATCAGGATGGCACTGTTTATGATCCGAAAAACGGGAAAACCTATAGTTGTAAAATGACGTTTGAAGGCAATGAACTCAATGTGCGTGGCTATGTTGGTTTCTCATTGCTGGGCCGCACTACCAAATGGACGAGAGCTGACTGAGTATTGCCTGCCTGTTTATATAATTGCTTAAACTGCATGTTTGATTTATCGGAGGTTTAAGGGTAAGAAACATTAGATTCTTTTACTAAACGCTGTATTTTTATTTTATGAAAACAACATTTAAACCAAAGGCTTTTAGGTGGGAACAGGTTTCGATCATCCTGAGGTTTTTGATCTTTATTTTTGCATTGATGACAAAAGCTGAAATTAATGGCATCAGTGTTTCCTTACTGGTAATTTGTATACTTATCGTATGGAGCATTATGGAAAAGCTGATCATTAAAAGTTATAAGGCGCAATTGAAATAGGATATCCCATGAAGTATTGTTGAGATGAGCACAAAAGCCTTTTTGTTTCTCTTTCCCACTTGTGATTATCATTAATATAACGTCAGTTCGATGACATTTGTTATTATTTAACTCGATTATTTGGACAATCAACACTAATCCTGAAGGGATTACATGTTTATAGAAACAACCCAAGACCCTACACCGATGCCGGAGGTATCGCATGTCTTGAAGCTCAACCGAATATCTGGATCTAATATTTTGATAATCAATTATTAATACTCCGAACTGACGTTAATATAATGTCATTGGCAGCCGCTACAAAAACCAGATCAACGAAAATAAAGCCAATTGCAGCGAAGCAACCTCACATAACACAAACGCCGTAAACCAACCTCGCTCCGAAAGTATACTTCTCCCTAATCTGGTGGACCCAGGTTCAATTTCTGGTGGGCCCACAAATGCGATAACACGAATGTTTCGCCAATTATTGGTGGACCCAGATTCAATTTCTGGTGGCCCCACAAAAGGATTCAGTTTTTTCACCCCATTCCTCTTAACCACCAATAAAAATAAACACTCCAATTAATTTGGAATTGTCAATTATGCGCTTTACATTTGTCCCAAAATTCACCAATAAACATAAATTAATTCCATCATGAAACAGCAGATTCCAAAAAGCACCATTGCACACAAAAATTGCACACATTACCCTAAATTGCGCAATTTTCACCAGATAAATCATTGATAACCAATAAAAATGTGCGCAAAAAAATATTTTGCACAGCACTGTGCAATTTTCAGGACGACACACATGATACAATCCGCGAAATCCTTTAATCCCATTAATCCGCGATTCAGACATTGCACACAAAATTGCACACTCAACACCCAAATGCGCAATTTTTTCATACTAAACCATTGATTACCAATAAAAAAGTG
>CAIUZK010000210.1 GCA_903903635.1 uncultured Bacteroidota bacterium | reverse complement strand
GATCTATATATTATATATATTGAATGCGAATTCAACTGCAAATATTCACATGTCTCCGTTCATGATAGTGGCGAGATTTATCGGGCGAGCAATTTGCCATAAATAACCTGGAAATATCCCCTCAAATATCCCGCTGATATAGAATAAGGTGTGTTATAAGAGTACAAAATGTTTAATGTACTTTTGCAGCCTGAAAATCAAGTTTTAAGTATATGCAATTGAGAAACACATTACTGGCAGGGGCCATTGTGGTAGCCCTGGCCTCGTGCCAGCAGGGCGGGCCCAAAACTGCAGCAGGACCGAAGTTACTGGATCCGGCTAATATGGATACTACGGTTAGTCCGGGTGAAAACTTCTTCATGTATGCCAACGGTGGCTGGCTGAAGAACAACCCGATTCCTGAAACAGAATCGAGGTGGGGTAGCTTCAACCTCCTGGTGGAGAATAACTACAAGAATCTGCATGGGTTGCTGGATTCTTCGGCTGCCATCAAGAATGCGCCTCAGGGCAGCATTGTGCAAAAGGTGGGCGATTTTTACAGAACCGGTATGGATAGCGCAACTATTGACAAGAAGGGTATTACCCCTATCAGTGGTCTGCTGGCGAGGATAGATAATATTAAAGACGGCGCGGGTGTGCTGGTTGAAGTTGCTACTGAGCATACAGAAGGTCTTGATGCCCTTTATAGTTTTGGCGTATCGCCTGATGATAAAAATGTGACTAAGGAAGTATGTCAGTTCGGGCAGGGTGGTCTGGGCATGCCGGGCAGGGAGTACTATTATGATAAGGATGAACGTACTACCAAAATACGCGATGCTTACCAGCAGTACATTCCGAAGATGCTGAAACTCGCAGGAGAAGACAGCGTATCGGCTGAAAAGGATGGTAAGGCCATTTATAACCTTGAGCTTGCATTGGCTTCAGCATCTATGACCCGTGTAGACATGAGGGATCCTTATAAGTTGTATAACAAATTCAACATAGAGGGTATTAATAAAGCAACAGGCCTGGAGTGGAAATCGCTGCTGGGTAGCCTGGGTGTAAACAAGGAAGATACTGTAATAGTAGGTATGCCATTATTCTTTACTGAAGTGGCTAAGCAACTTAAGGCTACTCCGGTGGATACCTGGAAGAAGTACCTCAAATTTCATGCTATCAACGGTATGGCTAGTGAATTAAGCATTGGATTCGACAGCACCAGGTTTAATTTTTACGGTAAGCTGATGCGCGGCCAGCAGAAACAGAAACCACGCTGGAAGCGAATTTTGCAGGCAGTTGACGGATCAGTAGGCGACCTGCTGGGCCAGTTGTATGTGGCACAGTACTTCAAACCGGAAGCTAAGCAGCGTATGACGGAGCTGGTAAACAATCTGCAGCAGACTTATGCAGATCGTATTCAGAAGCTGGACTGGATGAGCGACAGCACCAAGAAAAAGGCAACTACCAAGCTCAATGCCTTTATGAAGAAGATAGGCTATACCGACAAATGGAAAGACTATAGCGCACTAACCGTTGTAAGCGACGACTATGTTAAGAATGTAATGGCTGCGTCTAAATGGGCTTACAATGACAACCTGAGTAAACTGGGCAAACCAGTTGACCGTACCGAGTGGGGAATGACTCCTCCAACGGTTAATGCCTATTATAACCCTGCTTTCAATGAGATCGTGTTCCCTGCAGGTATTCTGCAATTCCCGTTCTTTGATGCCAATGCCGATGATGCGGTGAACTATGGCGGAATAGGCGCGGTGATAGGCCATGAAATGACACATGGTTTCGATGATCAGGGCCGTCTTTACAATGCTGAAGGTAACCTGAGCAATTGGTGGAGTCCTGCTGACTCTACTAATTTCACAGTGAAAGCCGAAATTATGGTTGAGCAGTTCAACAAAATGATTGTGATAGATACAGCCCATGCCAATGGCCGTTTGACAGAAGGTGAAAACCTTGCTGATCTGGGCGGATTGAATATTGCTTATGAAGCATTCAAAAAGACCAAGCAGGGTCAGGGCAATGAAAAGATCGACGGGTTAACGCCCGATCAGCGTTTCTTCCTGAGCTGGGCACAGGTTTGGCGCGCAAACACCCGTCCGGAAGAACTGGCTTCAAGGCTTAAAACAGATCCGCACTCTCCATCTGAGCTGCGTTGCAACATGACCCCAGGCAATATGGAGGCATGGTATAAGGCATTCAACATTAAGCCAACTGATAAGGCTTACCGTGCCGAAAAAGACAGGGCTAGAGTATGGTAATGGTACAATAATCTGATCTTTATAAAACAACGAATCCCTTGCTGCGGCAGGGGATTCGTTGTTTAAGGTGTTGCAGGCGATTAATTGTCGAAAGTATAGTCAATAGGGGAAAATGGCAAACGGATAGCCAATTGATAATCACGGGCTTACTATAAGATATCCACACGGCTTTTTAATGGCGGCTACTTGATTTAATTTCATGGTGCAGTTAACCAATGCCGTACTATAAAATAACCATTACCGATAAGCAGGGCAGGATACGCAGTGGTATCCGGCACAACGATATTATGGATATAGACCTGTTCTTCCGTAAGACCAGGCAGAAGGCCATTACCACTATGAAAAACAATTTTGAAGAAATAGAGGTAGTGATGTTGTCGAAATACAGCCCCGAGCTCAGGGCCTGTATAGATAAGAACCGGAAATCGCCTGAGTATATCGCCTTTCCGGAGGAGAGCACCAAAATAAACAAACGAAACAGGTTTGATACCAGTGCGCGGCCCGAAGCGAAGACCTGAAGCAGTACCGGCAGCTATGATATAAAAACAAAAACCGCCCCTGTTGAGGCGGTTTTGTATTATAATTCAATTGTGCTTAGTTAGCGTGTTTGCCCTTGGTTTTAGCAACTACTTCTTCCTCAATGTTACGAGGTGCATTTGAGTAGTGGCTGAACTCCATAACTGAAGTTGCGCGGCCTGAAGACAATGAACGGAGCTGCGTAACATAACCAAACATTTCGCTCAATGGCACCTTCGCCTTGATGATCTGCAGGTTGTTACGGCTGTCCATACCTTCGAGCATTGCACGACGACGGTTAAGGTCACCTGTTACATCTCCCATGTACTGGTCAGGAGTAGTTACTTCTACCTTCATGATAGGCTCCAGGATCACAGTCTTGGCTTTCTTACCAGCCTCACGGAAGCCGGATTTAGCGCAAAGCTCGAAACTCATAGAGTCACTATCCACCTGGTGGAAAGAACCATCGAATATACGTACCCTCATACTTTCAACAGGGAAACCGGCAAGAGGACCTGTAGTCATTGAAGTTTCAAAACCTTTTTGAATAGCAGGGATAAACTCACGTGGGATAGAACCTCCGAAAATTTCGTTGATGAACTGGAAGCGACCCTTGCCTTCAGCCAGGAACTCTTCAGTAGCAGGTCCGATTTCGAAATAGATATCGGCAAACTTACCACGACCACCTGTTTGTTTCTTGTAAATTTCACGGTGCTCAATAGTAAGCGTAAATGCTTCCTTGTAAGCGACCATCGGCGCACCCTGGTTGATCTCAACCTTGAACTCGCGACGCATACGGTCAACGATGATCTCAAGGTGCAACTCACCCATACCGCTAAGGATAGTCTGGCCGGTGTCTTCGTCAGTTTTAACGCGCAAGGTAGGATCTTCTTCTACCAGCTTGGCAATAGCCATACCCATCTTATCAACGTCTGCCTGAGTTTTAGGCTCTACAGATATAGAGATTACAGGCTCAGGAATGAACATATTCTCGAGCATGATCGGGTGCTTTTCATCGCACAGGGTATCACCTGTTTTGATTTCCTTGAAACCTACAGCAGCACCGATATCACCTGCTTCGATGAAGTCGATTGGATTCTGCTTGTTGGCGTGCATCTGCATGATACGGGAGATACGCTCGTTTTTGCCTGAACGTACGTTCAATACATAAGAACCTGCATCCAGATGACCAGAGTAGCAACGGAAGAACGCGAGACGACCTACGAAAGGATCGGTCATGATCTTAAACGCAAGGGCAGCAAATGGCTCCTTGGCATTTGGATGACGAACGATTTCTTCGCCGGTATCAGGGTTAGTACCCTTGATAGACTCGATATCGAGTGGGCTAGGGAGGTAGCGGATCACGCAGTCAAGCGCAACCTGAACACCTTTATTCTTATAGGCAGAACCGCAAAGCATAGGAACGATACTTAAATCGAGACAAGCTTTACGAACAGCTTCATGAATTTCATTTTCAGAGATGCTATCTGCATCAGCGAAGAATTTTTCCAGCAGATGATCATCATATTCAGCTACAGCCTCAACGAGGTGGGCACGCCAGAAATCAACGTCCTCCTTCATGTCTTCAGGAATCGGAACTTCATTGTAGGTCATACCCTGAGTAGCATCGTCCCAGATGATAGCTTTCATGGTAATCAGATCCACGATACCCTTGAAATTATCTTCAGCGCCGATAGGCAACTGCAATGGCACTGATTTAGCGCCCAGCATGTCTTTTACCTGCTGAACCACCATAAGGAAGTCGGCGCCGACACGGTCCATTTTGTTTACGAAACCAATACGGGGAACCTTGTAACGGTTGGCCTGGCGCCAAACAGTTTCAGACTGAGGTTCAACGCCGTCAACGGCAGAGAACAAAGCCACAAGACCATCAAGTACACGCAAAGAACGCTCCACTTCGATAGTGAAATCCACGTGACCGGGAGTATCGATGATATTGAATTTGTAGTTTTTGGAATCAGCAGTTTTCTTACCCTGATTGGTAGGGAAGTTCCAGAAGCAGGTAGTAGCCGCTGAAGTGATAGTGATACCACGCTCCTGTTCCTGTGCCATCCAGTCCATGGTAGCAGCACCTTCGTGCACTTCACCGATTTTGTGGTTTACACCGGTATAATAAAGGATACGTTCTGTCATTGTGGTCTTACCAGCATCAATGTGCGCTGCAATTCCAAAGTTGCGCTGTAAGCGTAAATCTGCCATTTTTTGGTATAATTAAGCGATTAAATTTAAAATTCGAGGTGCAAAGGTAGTGGTTTCAGGAACGATAACAAAATAATTTCCATTATCTGAATGCTACTTTTGCCGTTATTCCTGATCATAATAATTTTAAAAAAATAAAAATCAACTTCACCATATTACGATAATTATTTTGTCGGCAATGATTATTTGGAAAGTGAGCACATTGTAGTTGGACAATTGGAATTGTTAATTTTATAAAATAAAGATGCCATACCTGGTTGACCAGGTATGGCATCTTTATAAAATGCTTTTTTATTGTTTGCTGAATGGAAGTCGTTTAATGATATTGTTGCTGGCATCTCTCACTATTGCCATATATATGCCTGGCTGGAGCAAGCCAACGGATAATGTAGCCACATTTTTTGAATTGATGTAATCAGCGCTTGCAATCAGCCTGCCTGTGATATCGTAAATACTGATTTTGTCCTGAGCTTTAATTCCGGAAATATTCAGTTCACTGTTTACAGGGTTAGGATACAATGAGATGGTTTGATCGGCGCTGCTTAAACCTGTTTTAAGCGTACCACCACCACCACCGCCGCCACTGTGCAATGACGTATCTAAAACTGTGTCGATAATGCTGCCTTTGAAAGAGTAGCCATAATCGAGGAATGAACTATCGCCGGGACCAACCCCGATTTTATATACAAGGCCAATGCCATGATCGCCGCTTAAGGTATCGGAATAAATGTAGTGCGTAATATCGCCGGCCCAGATAGAAGCCAGTGTGCCGGGGCCAGGGAGGGTAGAGTCTTTAATGATAAAGCACTTTGCCCTAGGATCTTTTGTGCCTAGCGCAATATAAGCGAGGGTATCAGCAATGCCCGTTGCTTCTACCACAACCAGTCCGCCCGGGTTGGGAAGCTGGTGAACTATTTTTGACCTCGTATTAGGATTAGATGTGGTTACCTGGTCATTATGAGGATTGATTGTTCTCAGATAATAAAAACTATCGAGAGTGGTGCCGGTGTTATAAAAGCCCACATGTACCATCAGGTAAAGCTTAGTAATATCTACCGTAGTTACCTGGTTTACATTCAGTGTGCTGTGAAATGACCCGTTCCATGTGCCTTTTAAAGTGCCGCTAATTGTAGAATACGCTGTATTGGCGCCGATAAGCGGCCCTGAAAAACCAGAAGTACCCGTATAATAATTATAGGAATAAGCGGTGGCAGTGCCGGCCCCGTCTTCAATAGCCCAGCCTTCGCGTGGGTTGCCGGGCAATATATAATCGCCATAGTAGCTGGTCCAACCGGTAAGATTAGGATCGACCACAAAGCCGAGGTCCTGAAAAATCTGATAGGACATATAAGTACAGTCATTGTACAAGGTATCAGTTACCGTTACATGATAACCTGTTGGAGCGGCAACACTGGTACCGAAAGCTCCATTACTGTTAATACCTACTTCCATATGGTTCCCCTTCAGGAAGATATCGCAATCAACCATCTGGGCATTAGTATAGCCTGCTGATAATACAAATATTAAAGACAAGCCAAGTTTTGGTAAAAATCCTTTCTTCATAATTTATTTTTTTGACCAGTTAAGAATAAGAACCAGTGAAGGAGGGGGTTACCTCAAAGTTAATAAAAAGAAAACTATTTTTTACAAATATAATTTGTGGGGATTTCCAAATATTCAAAATAGGGGCATTAGGATTTCAGATAAATGGCTGAATTCTACAATTCACCCCTGGCGTCTGTATTATTGCATGGGTAGCTGGACCAGCAAGTAAAAAGCCATTTAAATACCCGATGTTTTTTAACGTTTTCTTACCCTGTTTTTAACTTTTTTATTTTTATACATGGCTGTAAATTTGGTTTCAAATTGATGGAAAAAAGCAAAAAGTTATGAAATACAAACTGATCCCAGTCATTCTTACCGCCGCTGTAACATCAGCTATGACATTTTTTGTAGTGTCTCATTTTCAGGAACAACGGCCCTATTTCGGGGTGGGCGGCAGTTCGCAAAAAACACCTGTAAGCTACGCTGCTTATAGTAATAGCGGAACGGGTCTTCCCCTTGCCAATTTTGAAGGCGCAGCGGAGTCTTCAGTAAAGGCGGTCGTACATATTAAATCGACCATTAACGGGCGTACTGTTGTTTCGAACAACAACGATGTTTTCAGCCGGATGTTCGGCCCGCAGCAGTATTATATACCGCCGCAACAGGAGGCAGGCTCAGGAGTAGTGATTTCGGCAGATGGGTACATTGTAACCAATAATCACGTAGTAGCCAATGGCGATGAGGTTACGGTGACATTTAATGACCGCTATACTACCAAGGCAAAAGTTGTAGGAACTGATCAGGGCACAGATATCGCTGTATTGAAGGTAGATGGCCGAAAAGATCTTAGTTATATGGAGTTTGGAAATTCAGATGAAGCCAAACTGGGTCAATGGGTACTTGCTGTTGGGTATCCTTTATCATTGGATGCTACCGTAACTGCAGGTATTATCAGCGCCAAGGGCAGATCAATTGGTGTAAATAAAACACAGAATTCATCGGCCCTTGAGTCATTTATTCAGACTGATGCCGCTGTGAATCCTGGTAATAGCGGAGGTGCATTGGTAAATACTGCCGGGCAGCTTATAGGCATTAATTCGGCCATAGCATCACCCACCGGATCATACGCCGGTTATTCATACGCCATACCCGCCAATATAGTGAGGAAGGCTGTGAATGACCTTATGAAGTATGGAACTGTGCAGCGCGCCTACATGGGTGTTGAGTTCTTCAATTCAGAGAAAGCGACACCTGAAGAAATAAGGAAATTAGGTTTGGACAGGACTCCGGGTGTATATCTTACAAGGGTTTTGCCTAAGAGCGGTGCCGCCAAGGCAGGATTAAAAGAGGGCGATTTTATTACTCAGATCAACGGACAGATTGTAAACAATGAGCCTGAACTTAGGGGCCAGATAGCTCACTACCAGCCGGGAGATAACATTAGTATAGCATACACAAGAGATGGAAAGCAGAGTACTGCTAATGTACAGTTGACCAACTATAGCGGCACACTGGATATTTTAAAGGAAGAAGGCGCATCAAAATTGCTGGGTGCCACCTTCAGGGCGCTGACAAGAGATGAGAAGTCCCAATTCAATATTAACGGCGGCCTGTTACTTACTGACCCTGGAAGTGGTCAACTGGCAAAGCGCACACAGATGGGTAAGGGATTTGTAATAACAGGTGTAGATAATAAGGAAGTTGCCTCAGTCGCAGACCTGCAGAAAGCAATAAGTGGTAAAAAGGAAATGATCTTCGCCGGTTTCTATCCGGGCAGAACAGGGATGTGTTATTTTCAGGTGAATGGTTTGGATGCTGCTGCGGGAGTGGAGTAGTCTTGTTGATTAGTTGATTAGTTGATAAGTTGATAAGTTGATAAGTTGAAAGGTTGAAAGGTTGATTGGTTGATAAGTTGATAAGTTGATTGGTTGATAAGTTGATTGGTTGATTGGTTGAATGGTTGAATGGTTGATAGGTTGATAGGTTGAGTGGTTGAATGGTTGATAAGTTGATAGGTTGAATGGTTGAAAGGTTGATAAGTTGAATGGTTGATGGGTTGATAGGTTGATAAGTTGATACGTGTGTAGGGCGTGTTTTTTACTAAGAAAGCCTTGAAGGAAAATCCTTTCAGGGCTTTTCTATTTGAAGCGGGTTACGATCAAATTGAAAAGTTGGGGGGATGGGAAATATCTTATTCGGAATTCGGTTTTCCGTTAAAATGGCAAAGCCTTAGGAATGCATAAAAATCAAATGTAGTACTGAGTTGGAGAATATGAGGTTTGGGAGAGCGGGAAACGCTGTTTAATATGGATTGTTGTCCCCTT
Organism: uncultured Bacteroidota bacterium; assembly: GCA_903903635.1. GTDB lineage: Bacteria > Bacteroidota > Bacteroidia > Chitinophagales > Chitinophagaceae > Nemorincola. Next base: position 589 of record CAIUZK010000210.1, on the reverse strand, counting down.
AAAATAGAAAAGCCTTGAAAGTATCTACAATCAAGGCTTTTCTATTTTTTTTGTAGGCAACCATCAATTGGCAATTTACAAATGATAAAGCCAGGGTGAAACTAAAAAGACTTTATCCGACAATTTCTGATTGATATGACACTAGAGTTAAATGATGCCTGCTACACTCCGTTCTACAGCCAACCCACCGCACACTCCCACCCGCAGATTTCTAAGAGTAAACCAAATTTTATTAAATAACTCTTGCGAGCGGCTGGCGGCTATACTATGAATGTTTATTTTTATAAGTTTGTGAAATGGAGGAGGATATAGACTACATAGTATCCCGGGAAAGCTTAGACTACATAAAGGCGCATAGTAAATGGAAATTAACCAAGTGGGACTATTTTATGTATGTATCGCGGAGTTTATTTTACTTATTTGTTTTGTTTTTTGCCATCTTAGCTCATCTGTATTTTTGGTTATTATTTATTGTGCCTTTTTGCCTCCGTTTTATTATAGGTTGTTATCAGGATGTAAAATTTAAAAGTTTGGTGACACCTTTGTCTACTTTTTGTATAGACACCAGACAAGATACAATAAATATATT
>CAIUZK010000209.1 GCA_903903635.1 uncultured Bacteroidota bacterium | reverse complement strand
ATAAAATTATATGAAACAATTATTTTTATCATTTATCGTATTCTTGTCGTTACATCCTATATGCGCACATGGACAAAAAGTACCCCCTAAAGTACTTGAACAATTAATTAAGAAATACACAGATATGGGCATGAAACTTGAACAGAGTTTTTTACCCGACTTTAATCTGGCACATCCAAACAAATCTTTTAGGTACACCTCTTGTTACCCTGGAAAGAAAATAATTATTGCTACAGTATTTGCACAGAAACCTTCAGATTGGATGTTTAAAGTAAGTAATGGTGGTAAGGTAGCCCCAAACAACCCCATTAAAGAAGTACAGATAGACGGAGCCTCATATTGGTTTGATTCCATAATGAAAGAATTTCCTTCTTCTTTTAGCGATCATTCTGAAAAGTGCATGGGAATATTTGCATACGACAGAAATGCACAGGGCATGCCGGTTTATATGTACATATTCAGTATAGCTAATTAGTAAATATGAAATACAAATCCTTACTTGAATGTGCACCTTGGAGCATATGCGGATTTGGTTGCAATTTTTTTCGGAAATAAAAACAGCAATACGCTCCTGCGTAGAATAATATAATAACCGAGTTGGTCATTGCCAACTTCAATTGCACTTCAAATAATTTCATCCCCTTTACCATCCCCTTAAAATTAAAAAACCGCTGAAAGCATCTGCTATCAACGGTTTTAGTTTTTTCTAAGTGCCCCAGAACAGGAATCGAACCGGCACCACCATGCGATAACCAAATTTTAAGTCGCGGCCAAGTCACTCGATGCGTGGCATCTGGGTGTTAGCAAGGACTCGGGCGCAACTCGCGAGGGGATTGATCACCTTGAATCTTTTTGAAGCAACACTGAAACTATAAAATGAGAGATAGTGCTTTAAGTCAGCTTCAGTACCCTGATTCCGGCAAGTCCCGTAGAAAAGCGGAGAGTTGCCGGGGACACAAACATTCAACTTATCAACCAAACAACTTATCAACATATTAACCATTCACCCCAATGTTTACGTAATTTTGCAATAAGTTCCATTTTATGATACTTTCATTTATAGTAGCTGTTTCCGATAATAATGCAATTGGCAAAAACAATAAACTGCCCTGGCATTTACCTTCAGACCTGAAGTTTTTCAAAAGCAAAACTCTGGGCAAGCCCGTAATTATGGGGCGAAAAACCTATGAATCGCTGGGCAAACCACTTCCCGGCAGACTGAATATTGTATTATCCGGAAACAAGGATCTTCCGGTTGCACAGGGAGTAGTGGTGCTGAGCCATATTAATGAAGCAATTGAGCGGCTGCAAAGTGAAGATGCAGAGGAAGGATTTATTATTGGTGGCGGTAAAATCTTTGCTGCTACACTTGCCCTTGCCGACCGCATGTATATCACCAGGGTGCACACCATAGTAGAAGCGGCCGATGCAACATTCCCGGCCATAGACCATACGCACTGGAAGCTTGTTTGGGAAGAAAAACATAAAGCGGACGATAAGCATCTTTACGATTTTGATTTCCAGCAATACGAAAGAGTAGAGATGTAATTGCACCCATGGCCGGAAAACAGGTACAGACTTTACCTTATCTGCGCTACTGACTGCAAAACCCAGTAAAAACTCAAAACAAACCTGAATTCATAAGCTTCATCATGCTTTCCTCATGAACCTTTACCGGATAATTCAATTCCTGAAGTACAAATGGAAAGCCATGGGGCGACACGGCACTCATTCGCCATTCGTGTATGCTTTTATCGAACAGATACTGCATGATTATGACATGATTCCAAAATCTTACCTGATCTCCTGCCCCAGCCTGGGACTCCGGTTTGAAAACATACTGAGCCGTATAGCCGCACACTATCAGTTCAAAAACATGCTGTTTCTTCCGGCAAGGGCCGCCGATCAGCCTGCAACAAATGCCGATATGGTTATTATGGACGGCAAGGATGCTTCAATTTGGAAAACCCAACTGGATGCAATATTGCCCCTACTCAAAAACGAAAGTGTTGTAGTAATACAGGATATACATTCTTCAAAGACTCACGATCAGGCATGGACAGGCCTCTGCCATCACCCGGATGTCAGGATGAGTATCGACCTATATGGAATGGGATTACTCCTGTTCAGAGAAGAATTCAAAGTACAGCAACACTTTGTGCTGCAATACTAAGAGATATAAGTATCGTCTTCCGATTGCGTGCTTTTACCTGCAAAAAAGCTGTCGACAAAACCGCTGAACATAGGCGGCACTTTGCTATGAATGTATTCTTTCATAGTCTGTATAGCCAGCATCGCCTGCTCGTCTGTGAGCCCGGCCTTAGCCTTTAATTCTTCAACAAGATCCTGCATTTTTGCGAATTTGGATTTTGGGTTTTGGAACCTGTATTTTGGAATTTTGTTTTTAGCTATTAGGCCGCTTTCAGATGCTCCAGCTTGGCATGCTCCACCATTTGGCGGGCATAATCCAGCGTAAGGTGGAAGGTACCGTCGTGCTTCTCAGATGGCATATCAAACATGGCATCAGTAAGAATCATTTCGCAAATAGCACGCAGACCACGGCCACCCAATTTATACTGTACAGCTTTCTGTACCATATAGTTAAGCGCTCCGTCTTCTACCGTAAGCTTTATGCCCTCAAACTCAAACAAACGGCTGTACTGCTTCACCAGCGCATTCTTAGGCTCGGTAAGAATCCTTTTCAGCGAGGCTTCATCGAGCGGGTTGAGATAGGTAACCACAGGCAACCTGCCCAGCAATTCAGGTATCAGTCCGAACGTCCGCAGATCCTGTGCATTAACATATTGCAGCAGGTTGGCACGGTCAAGGTCCTTGGTAGCCTTAATTGCATTGTAACCGATAGAAGAAGTCTGGATACGGCGGGCGATCATTTTATCGATACCCTCAAAGGCGCCACCGCAAATGAACAATATATTGGTTGTGTTTACTTTGATCATTTTCTGCTCCGGATGTTTCCTTCCTCCCTGTGGCGGAACGAGTACTTCGGAACCCTCCAGCAACTTCAGCATAGCCTGCTGAACACCCTCGCCGCTTACATCGCGGGTAATGGAAGGATTATCGCTTTTACGACCTATTTTATCCAGTTCATCAATATAGACTATACCCCGCTCAGCGGCAGCAACATCGTAATTGCTGGCCTGCAGTAAACGCGATAAGATACTTTCAACATCCTCGCCCACATAACCAGCTTCAGTAAATACCGTAGCATCAACTATAGCAAATGGCACCTGCAACAAACGGGCAATGGTCTTGGCAAGCAACGTTTTACCAGTACCTGTTTCTCCCACCATCATGATGTTGGATTTTTCGATCTCCACATCATCCTGCGGCGGCATGGTAAGGCGCTTGTAATGGTTGTAAATGGCCACCGACAGTACTTTTTTGGCATCATTCTGACCAATAACATACTGGTCCAGGAAAGCCATTATTTCGCGTGGTTTAAATATTTTACTCTTCAGCAGATCTGGTTTTGCTTCTTCTTTTTTAGGCTTATCAGTTGTAGCCTCTAAGAGGAGTGAATGGGCATTTTCAATGCACTGGTCACAAATATTACCTTTAATACCTGTGAAAAGTATATTCACTTCACTTTCAGCGCGGTCGCAAAAAGAGCATTTTTTTTCGGATTGCTTAGCCATTACTTTATATAGACTTATAATTTGAAGCGCAAAGGTACGGAAAAGCTGTATAGGATAAGCAGGACAATATTATGGGAAGTACGATTGGCGTTATTATAAGTTCAAAAAAACACTTTTGATAATTATTTAAGCTGATTTTTTACCTGAAGATGTTCCCATTTATCAGGAAATATTTTCTCGAAAACACATTTGCTTATTTATTTTATGACAAAAATTAAAATGAGCTCTTATAAGGTGGAAAAATACAGGCAATACAGCCCGAAGCAGCACGATTAAAACCATGCTGCTTCGGGCGGCTCATTCATCATTATCTTAAATTGGCTATTGCGCTGCCCCTGGGGTATTTAACTGTAAACCCAAACTCCAGGTTCTTTATTTCATTAGGCGCCACAGTTAGATCCCACTTCATGAATCCTGTATTAGTTTCGGTATCGGCATTGCCATCATCTATATCTTCCACTACTATATTTTTGTCATTGCTTACCGGCAACTGGTCCTGTACGGTCAGGTTAATGTTTACCTTGCGGTTATTCCGAACCATTATAGTATAAGCAAACTCTTCGCGCACATTGGTGCCAATTGATTTTACGCTGCGCAATTTGGTATCCCGTTCTCTTCTCACCACGATTTTCTTATCGCGGCCCAGGGATATGGTGAGTGTATCTTTTACCCTGTGCGGATCTATGGTTCCCTGCCCAACAAAGGTGCCTTCATAAAAAATGTTGGTAGGCCCCGGTAGCAGGTTCAGGTCTGCCCAGTTGGTAACCTGTGCCTGCAAAAAGGCGTCTTTATCCAGTTTAGGTGCGGCATAATAACGGTAGGTTGCAGGCAGCTCATACTTCTTCACGGCCACCAGGTGCTGCTTGCCATCGCAGGGTATTGTATAAGGAAGCTCGATATCGAATGTGCTGTTTACGCCTCCATTATCTACAGTCACATAATTATTCATGGTTGTATTTCCCTGCACCTGTACGCCATCAATTATGTATAATGTGCCTGAAGTTCTTGCTCCACCAATATTCGCATTCTGTCCTCTTTGCGACTGGTAAACACCTACAGTAGTTGAAACTACATCGGTTACCTGGTTAGTGGGCATTACAGCTATTTCATCGCGTGAAACCAGTGGTTTTTTATAAGCAGTTACTGTATATTCAGGCTGGTAAAAGGCCAGGTACCAGGGGGTGATCACAGGTGCATTAACTGTTTCATTTGGGTTGCCGGTCGACAGGCTTAATTTGACATTGTGCCAGCTAATACCAGTGTTTTGATAGATATTAGCCTTATAGGCCAGCTTAACAGGTGCATTCACCGCATCAGCCATAATATCATACACAGGCGACCATCCAGCAGTTGGCACAACATAGTCTATGGCCACTGTTGCCACTGTTGCTTCTTTGGCATAAAACTTCACGAGTATCTGCCCTCCCGGCTGAACTCCCTTTTTCTGCTCTTCATATATCTGTGTATTCAACTTGTTTATAAGCTCATCCGATTTTGCAATCAATTTCTCCTGCTTCCCCTTTTCATTCAAAAAGCCCTCATATTTCGCACTATAGAGGTCAATCAATTTAGTCAGCTCTGCAACAGATAGGGCTGCGTTCTCGCCAGCTACATTCTTGTTTTCAGTTAATAAGGAAAGCTGCTCGTCAATTACGGTCAGCTTATTTTGCAGCAATTGCTTTTTATCTGTAATCACTTCAATACTGTCCTTTAATTCCTTTGCATGTTTGGTTATCACTTCAGTGCCCAGAAAATTATTCTGAAATGTGGCCGCTTCCACAACCACACCTTCTGAAGCGCCTACTGTTAAACTCTGTGAATTAATGTTGCCTGCCACATTTGTAAACACGAATTCGTTTTCGCCTTGCGCCAGTTTTACTTTTGCTGTGCTGGTCAGCTCTGCGCCACTAAGAAAAACAATGGCTTCCTTTATTGTAAGCTTCTGCTCTGGTTGTGCAGTAAGGCTTTCAGGGAATAAGCATATCAAACTAATGCCGAGGAAATAAATTGTCTGTTTCATACGATCTGTTTTAACTGTTCATATGGATAGACGTAATTAGCGCCGGTATAATTTGGTGCGTTCCTATCATTAACAATACTTTGCCTTTTGGTTAAAGTCACAGCATTGTCTCATTACTATAAGTTACTGGTAAAACAAAATAAAATGTGCCCATCTCAAGCCATTGAGGCTATAAGATGAGCACAATTATTGCAGAGAATAACTCCTATCTCAGATTATTTATAATTTTTCCTTTCGGGTACTTAACCGTGAACCCAAATCCAACCTTTTTGGTTTCATTCTGGTTCACCACCATATTCCATTTCATCATACCCGTATTCGCTTCGTATTCCGAACCACCGGTATCGATATCCTCCAGTTGAATGTCATTATCGTTACTCACCGGCATCTGATCCTGTATGGTAAGATTTATGTTTTCCTTACGGGCATTCCTTACAACAATGCTGTAGGCAAATGTTTCACGAACATTAGTACCAATAGTTTTTACACTGCGCAACTTAGTGTCACGCTCTCTTTTCACCACAATCTTCTTGTCCCTGCCCAACGATATAGTGAATGTGTCTTTTACACTGCGCACATCTATCATACCCTGCCCAACATAGGTACCTTCGTAGAATATATTTGTAGTACCGGGCAGCAGGTTGAGGTCTTCCCAGTTGGTAACCTGCGCCTGCAGGAAGGCATCCTTATCCAGCTTTGGCACTACAAAATAGCGGTAGGTTGCAGGCAATTCAAACTTCTTAATAGCTACCAGGTGTTCCTTTCCATCGCATGGTATAGTATAAGGCAGATCTATATCAAAACTAGTATTCACACCTGCATTATCTACTGTTACATAATTATTGATGGAGGTATTATTGGAAACCTGCACACCATCTACCACATATGTACTACCCGAAGACCTGGCCCCACCAACGCTTACTTCCTCTCCTCTCCGAGACTGATAGGCAGCAGGCGCATTCGAGATCATATCATTCATCTGTGCAGTAGGCATATTTGTCATCTTGCTTTTAGAATACGCCTGATTGGTATACACCTGAGGAACATAAAAAGATAAGTACCATGGCTCCAGGCCCGAGGCATTCACACCCTCATTAGGGTTACCTGTTGATAGCGTAAGTTTCACATTATTCCAGTTCACACCGCTATTCTGGTAAATGTTTGCTTTGTAAAACAGCTTCACCGGCACATTAATAGCATCAGCCATTATATCATAGGTTGGCGACCAGCCTGCGCCAGGCACAACATAGTCTATAACTATTGTAGCGGTGGTAGCTTCTTTGGCAAAGAACTTTACCAGCATCTGTCCGCCGGGTTGCACACCCTTCTTCTGCTCTTCATCCAGTTGGCTGTTCAGTTTTGCATGGCGTTCATTCGCCTTACTGAGCAATTCTTCCTGCTTCCCTTTCTGGTTCAGGTAGGTTTCCATCTTAGAACTGATGATGTCCAGCATTTTGGTCAGCTCGGCAACTGAAAGGCCGGTATTATCCCCACCTACTTTGCGGTTGGACTGCAGCACAGTGATTTGCTCGTTGAGCACCGCAATTTTATCGTTCATCAGTTTTTTTGCGGCTATTATGAGTTCAATACTGTCTTTTAATTCTTTTACACGGGGTGATATTATTTCATTGCCCAGAAAGTTATTCTGGAAAGTAGCCGACTCCACAATTACGCCGTTGCTGGCGTTTACCGAAATACTCCGGGCATTCACATCGCCGGCAACATTGCTAAACAACACCTCGTTTTCCCCTTTCACAAGGCTTACTTTAGCGCTGCTGGTAAGCTCAGCCCCACTGAGAAATACTATTGCTTCTTCAATTTTCAGCTTTTGTGTTGATTGTGCCGTTGCTTCCTGCTGAGATGCAAAAAAGTTGAACGCGAGCAGGAATAAGAAGGTTTGTTTCATAATTTCAGTTTGAATGAAAGATAAAAAAAGTTACAAATTCCATACCGCTTATCTAATGATTTTCAAGCATTAACAATACTTTGTATTTTATGCTATAGCATAATGCGTTTGGCAAAAAATAATTGACTTATGGAATTCAGAAACTATTGCATCTTTAGTACACAAGCACGAATAATATTAGATTTGCACGAAATCAGTTTTTAATGAGTTACCAGGAGAGTAATGAAAGACGGCGATCGAACATGGGTTTCAAAACCGTAATGGATATAGGGATGGGGCTGTTTTATGCGGTTATCGGAACTTTGATTTTAGTCTATAAATCATTTGGCAACATGAACATACCCGCTTTTCTGGCGTATTTACTTGGCGGCATGATGGTGGTTGGCGGTGTTTTGAGGTTTATAAAAGGCATAAAAGCCGTTGTGCAGGATAAAAAAGATATTAATTATTAGTCTTACTTTTGCGGCTTTATAAAAATTCACGCCTTTCAGCGTGAGTCCTGTTAAATTATTGTTACAAGATATATGGCGTCCCTATATCATTAAATTAATAAGTAAAATTGCGCTCCTTATGCGTTTAGTCAGCAATATCTTAGTTCTCCTAACCTTCAGTATTTGTGCAATCTCATGCGATGATACCCCAAAGCCCGCAGATACTATTGGTAAAGGAACCATTGATATATCGGCCGATGAAACTTATAAACCGGTTATTGACGAGCAGAAAAAGGTATTCGACAGCAGCTACCCTGAAGCACATGTAAACATACACTACAAGCCCGAAGCTGAGTGTTTTAAAGACTATTTCGAAGGTAAAGCACGCATCATTCTGGTGACCAGGGAGCTGAGCAAAGCCGAAAAAGAGGTCTGCACCAGTAAAAAAATATTCCCTTCTTCCGATGCGCTTGCCGGTGATGGAATTGCGGTAATTGTAAATAATGAATCAAAGGATACCTTACTCGATAGAATTGCGCTTACGGGAATACTTACGGGATCCTACAACAAGAAAATAACCGTGGTTTTCGATAACCAGGAATCCAGTACGGTCCGGTTCATTACCGATTCTGTTTTGAAGGGTGGCAAACTGGGGGCTAATGTATTTGCAGCTAAAGGCAACAAGGAAGTTATAGATTATGTAGCCAAAAACCCTGATGCAATCGGATTCGTAGGCATGGGTTATGTATTCGCCAATGAAGACACTTCGAAGGCAGGTACATTCATCAATAGTGTACATGTTGTGGCTATTAAAAACGAGAAAGACGGACAGTTTTATAAGCCCTACCAGGCCTATATAGCTCTGAAGTCCTACCCCTTAACCCGCAAGTTGTTTTATGTAAGCGCTGAGAGCCATCACGGGCTTGGCACGGGTTTTGCTAATTTCTTAAGTAGTCATAGCGGACAACTTATATTTTTGCATGACCATTTTTTTCCATTAAAAGAACAAATAGTTATCAGAGACGTTGAAATATCTCATTAATCAGTTAACAAATAATATCAGAACAGTACAATGAAGTATCATATTAGTAAAGCAATAATGATCGTATTGGCAATTGCCTTTTCTGCCAATACCTATGCTCAGGATGCAAGTGTAGCAGGTGGAATCAAAATGTATTATTACAAAAAGTACCAGAGTGCTCAGAAAATACTCGAGCCACTTGCTGCTACCGATGCCAAAGCTAATTTTTACCTTGGCTTAGCCTGTCTCGAATCAGGAAATCCGGAAAAGGCCAATTTGCTTTTTGCAAAATATCCGGAAGATCCTGCAAATATTTCGGGTACAGCAAGGGTGGCTTTTGCAACAAAAAACCCATCAAAGGGCATGCAGATCGTCCGTGATCTTGCCGCTAAATCCAAAAAGAAAGAATGGATACAGGAGAAATTCGCAGCCGATGCTATAGCCTACACTGAAGGTGGCGATTACCAGCAGGCTGTTACCTGGTATAAAGATGTGCTCACAAAAACAGATGATGCAGATGTGCATATAGGTCTGGGTGATGTGTATCGCAAGATACCTGGTGGTGCAGGAGAAGCAATGACCAATTACGAGCACGTTACCGATAAGGATCCTAAAAGTTCGTTAGCATTTTCGCGTATTGGCGATACCTGGTATGAAGCACATAACTACACCAGCGCATTGGAAAATTATCCACGTGCTAAAGATGCCGATCCATCTAACCCGCTTCCATACAAGTCTCTGGCTGATGCCTACTACCGCTCCGGCAACTACCAGAAAGCCCTGGAAAACATGAAAAAATACATGGAATTGTCCGACAATTCTGATGCCGATCAGTTTCAGTATGTGGGATTGCTTTATAATGCAAAGAGCTATTGCGATGCGGTGGATCTTGCAAAAAAACTGATGCCACTGCAAAAGGATCCTGCCAGGATTACTGAATTGTATGGTATACTTGGTTTTTCACAATCTGAATGCGGAGATTCGATTGCAGCATTGAGTAATGTTCGCACCTACTTCAGTATGCAGCAGTCTTCTAAAATTACCCCCGGTGCTTATATTCAGTTTGGTAAACTGCTCATGAAATTGAGTATGCTTGACTCTGCAGGCTATTACTATACCAAAGGAATAAGCGGCGATACTTCAAAAAACAAAACAAATATCATCCGCGAAGTGGCTGAGGCTTTTAAAAGCAAGAAGAACTATTTTAAATCTGCCGAATGGTATGATAATATTATCAAAGCCAATCCTGATGCAAGTGCAACCGATTATTTCTGGAGAGGCTGTATGTACTATTACGGGAAAAATTATCCTCTTGCTTTACAGGCATTCCAGGATTTTAAGGTTAAATATCCCGACCAGAACCCTGCTATCTACTGGCATGGCCGTACTGCAGCAGCTGTCGACTCTGAAGCTAAAGATGGTAGTGCGGTTCAGGACTTTACCGAATGGCTCACTAAAGTTGGCCCTAATTACGAGAAGAAGAATGATATGAAGATCGCTCTTGAATATCTTGTACTGTATTACTACAACAAAAAAGATAGTGAACATCTGAAATCAACCAGCGATCAGCTACGCGGAATAGATGCCAACGATACGCTTCTGAAACAGATTGATGAAGCTGAAAAATCCAATTCGGGTAAAGCAAAGTCACCCCAACCCAAGCCCAAAAAATAATAATTAGTTCCTGTAAAAGCTGCTCTCGCAGCTTTTACTTTTATACTTTTTCTATAAAAAGCACAAACCATGGACAACGATTTAGAGCAATTGAAATATCCAATTGGAAGGTATAGCAAACCTGATGCTGCTACACCTCAACTCATCGCTGATTGGAAATCCGCTATTCAGGCTTTACCCTCATGGCTGGATGCTTGCATAGAGAATCTGGATGAAAGCCATTATAACATACCCTACCGCGAAGGTGGCTGGACCATCAGGCAGGTGATACACCACATTGCCGACAGCCATATGAATGCTTACATAAGGCTGAAACTGGCGCTTACCGAAGACAACCCTGTTATTAAACCTTATAACGAGAGTGCCTGGGCCGCCCTGCCCGATACAAATCTCACACCGGTAAATGTTTCGGTAACCATGCTGCATGCATTACACCGTCGGATGTTGATATTACTGGATAATATGCAGCCAACCGACTGGGAAAGAACTTATTACCATCCCGAGCATAAGCGCAATTTCCCGATATGGGAGATGGTGGCTCTTTATGCCTGGCATGGCAGACATCATACCGAACATATCAGGCGATTGAAATTCAAACTTGACCTTTAATTTTATATGCCAACTGTAATTTTTTTTTAAAGTATTTCCTGCTATCTTTATTTAACCAAACCAACTTTCATAAACCAAAGAATAACTTATGCACGCTTCAATACTCTATTTCCACAGCATTCTTCGATATTTTATACTTCTTTTTGCGCTAATAGTTGCCGCACAGAGCCTCACAGGCATGATGGGTAAAAAAGAATTCGCAAAAGGGAATAAAACCTTTGCGCTGATGTTGCTTATATTTTGCGATCTGCAGCTTGTAATCGGCCTGTACCTGTATTATACCTATGTTATCGTGGCCGGAATGTTTAAGGCTGGTAATGTTATGAAAGAGGCCGGACCAAGATTCTGGGCTGTAGAGCATGCTTTTGGCATGATAGTAGCCTTAGTACTTGTTCATATTGGCTATTCAGTTGCCAAAAAATCAATGGATAGCGAAAAGAAGTTCAAGAGGCTGTTCTGGTGTTCTTTTGTTGCTTTAAGCATCTTCCTGGCTATGGTTCCATGGGAAGGCAAGCAGGTGGTGGGGAGACCTAATTTCCCTGTTATGCAGACCAATTAACTAATGTTAAGAAAAGTCCTTCAGCCGTTTTATACCCTTTATGTTCTGGTTACTTTTGTAGTCAGTATTTTATTCTGTTTTCCCTTTTTTATTCTTTGCGGCATTGGTCAAACGGCCCGTGGCAGGAGGCTTGTTTACAGCATCATCAGGTACTGGTCAAAATTCTTTCTGGCAGCTATTGGCATGCCGGTTACAATCAGCGGAAACCGCCCCCCGAAGGACACACGCTATGTTGTTGTTGCCAATCACATTTCCTACATCGATACTTTTGTTATTTTTCAGGCTATACCGGGTTATTTCAGGCCCCTGGGGAAAAAGGAAGTCTCAAAGATTCCGTTTATTGGGTTTATATACAAACAGGTGGTCATTATGGTCGACCGCAATAATATTCACAGCCGTGCCAGGAGCTTGCGCCTGCTGTGGCGGGTATTGCATCATGAGGGGCACATTATCATATTTCCTGAAGGTACTTTTAATGAAACAGGTAAGCCACTGAAAGATTTTTATGACGGGGCTTTCCGGCTGGCTATTAATACCCAGGTGCCCATATTGCCCATCATTTTCCCCGACACACAATACCGCTGGCATTACAGTGCCTGGTGGAAATTATGGCCCGGAAAAAACAGGGCAATATATCTCACACCGGTCGAAGTTGCCGGCCTTACTTTGGACAATCTGCCTGCATTAAAGCAGGAAGTTTATTCACTCATGGAATCGGAACTGCTTAAGTATACCAAGGGGCAAAACACTTAAAACAGCATTTTGCTGCTGAGGTAAATTATACCCGACAAAGACAATCCCAGAATAACCACTACAAACACAATATTTACAACCTTGTCTTCTCTCATAGGAAACGATTATTTCACCATTATCAGGTGTAAAATTACCCAAACAGCCCCCTATAAGAGGTTAAAAAACCCTAAAATTCAATTAATGTTGTAAAAATTGGGATTTAATTATAAAAAATTCCCCGAAAGTCATATTTTTATCGCTGGAGAATCTACTTTCGCTAAATAATTAACTAGAATAAATGGTTTATATGCAAAAAGGAATTTTTAAAAGCACTTCAAAACTGACTGCTTTATTGCTCACTGTGCTAAGTTTTACATCACATGGGCAGGACATTGTAAAAGTAAGAAACCAGAATTTTACTTCTTATTTTTCTAAAACTCAGCATATACCGGTTTTGGTTGTTTATTCCCTGACACCAGACCTTTTTAACTGCATTAAGATGAAGGGTGAGAACGGAATTAAGCTGGATACAGATCCTCAGCTTCCGGATGCTACTGACCTCAAAGGTGATTACAACAACTCATTGTTTGATAATGCCCAGATGATGGCTCCTGAAGAAAATACGTGCGATAAAGATGCTTATATCGAGAGCTTTTACTTTACCAATGTAATGCCAATGCCTAAAAACCTTTATAAGGAATTATGGACTAAACTTCATGAGAAAGAAGTGATCAAGGCAAAAAAATACAAAAAGGTAAAAGTGTTTGCTGGTACAGTAGGCCGCAACTGGGTTATAGGTAAAGCCAATAACATCATTGTTCCTGAATGGTGCTGGAAAGTGATTTACATTCCCAGCACTGATGAGTATCTGTGCTATGAGTTCCACAATGTTGAACCATTTAATCCTAAGGATAAACTGGCTAACCATAAGGTTGATATTAACGCCATTGAGTCGCTTGCCGGTGTGCATTTTGTAAATGGAGTAATTAATGCTTCTTATGTAAGCCCGACTGCTAATAACTAATCCAATTATGATATTATAAGAAAAACCGGCCATGTGCCGGTTTTTTTATTGCCATTAGTTTTATAGTATACTTACTGTTGCCATTCAATCTCCATTATCCCTCATTCCCAGGCATTTTAGAGGCAATGGCTACAACTCCCGCCAGTTTCCTGAATCTGCGCAAAAAGGGGCTAAAAAATACTGATATTCACATTGCAACCGCCAATTTCCTGGACAGGATCAGCTTTAAAAATAAATGAGAATACTAGAGGGACTAAATTACTGCTTTACTAAAAAGAGTTAGATAAAAGTATGGAAATACCTTTAAGAACTCTTTACTATATAACAGTAAACTATTGGATGTACCTGAAAGGAAGGAGGATTAATTATTCTTTATTCAGTTTCATTTCCTGCAAAATGAAATTACCCTTTAACCTCATAAGTATGTAAACATTATATCTCACACCTGCTGGTGTGGTAAAATAACCAATTACAAATTTCGAAGAATTATCAGGTGAACCATTTTCCATTACTGTGAAATTCTTTGGATTATTTTTTTCAAAAAAATCCTTCAGCACTATTTCAGCCTGGTTGTGGCTATAAATAGACTGCTTATTATTGATGGTAATAGGCACAAAACTATCAAAATACTTTACCATATCTGTCACACGGTCGTTCCTTAATGCATTCACCATATCTTCTAATGGGGAAGCATTATTTTGTGCATGAACCGTAAATACAAACAGAGTAAAGTTTACTAATAGTACAAAATTTTTAATTAACTTATTCATAACGCTACCACACAGGCCCATTTAATCAGTAAAAATACAACAAATATCAAGCCAAAAAAATAAATTGCAAATATTCCACTTGTTTTATCTGGCCATAAATATCTCTTTTTATACAGCAAAAATTAAGCCAAAAATTCATTTTTGGTTAAAAAAAACCAAAAAATGAAAAATAAAGTTTTAAATAACTGAAATTTTAACAAATTCGACCATTAAAGTGTAGAAATGCCATCATATGTGCCTCTTGCGATCAGGCCAGCAATTCGCATGGCTTCATACCGGTTATTCGTTTAAAAGCAGTGCTGAAATGCGAAATACTGCTATATCCCAGGGTATTGGCTACATCTGTTACCGAAATTCCATCTTGCTTCAACAATTTTTTTGCCCGCTCAATACGCAATTCCTGCTGATAGTCGTGAATAGTTTTCCCGATCATGGCTTTAAATCCCTTTTTCAGGTAGCACTCATTCATGGCTACTTTCCGGGCCAGTTCCCTGATGGTAAAAAGCTGATCAATATTGTTATCAAGTATTCTGCGGGCATCATGAATTTTATCACATTCACTTTCAAAAGCGAGGAACCGGCAGGTGGGTGTCTGGCAATTGGTAAACGGGAAAGAGATACATTCCAATGCCTTACCCAGTAATTGTATAGCAGTTTCACTTTGTTGCAGTGACCCGATAAAGGGTGGCAGCTTTGTTTCCTCCAGCAGCTTATCTATTAAAAGGCGCGACTGTGAACATACAGGAAACTGTATATCAGAGGTCTGGTCAAACCGGAATGGCTGATTGGCCATCATCACTTCAGGAGGATACTGATCGAAAAATGCAGGCAGATACCTTAGCGAAATAACCTTTGAATTTGATCCTGATGTTTCGCCATTTATCTGAAAATAGAGTTGCAGGCAATATTTATTATCATCAATCGGGTACAAACAAAGAATACCCTTATCATCCGCCTGGCCAATATCGGGTAGCATCACCTCAAGGCTCTCGCAGATAATAGCATTGTTTACCGGTATCTTTTCCCGGCCCAACACCTCTGCATCCTCACCCAGAAAACTGAGCAGCGGACTTAATTGTCTTGTTTTTGTTACAGTATCTGTTTGCACCGTTGCGAAGGTACGTACCCTTAAACTTATATTTTACAACCCATATTATTATTATACAATACAATTAAGAGATATTTTTGTCTTATTTATAAATGTAGCAATCAAGGATGCAAAAAATGGAGTGCAATTGGCGAGCAATTAAAATAACTTGAGCGTATGCCCCATTGATGGACGTAGTTTAACAAAATAAAAAATATATAGGGCTTGTAAGGAAATAAAGGTTGCTTTTTGACGCAGTTATTTTTCTTTTATTAACTGCCATAGCTTTAGCGAAGGCATGTTTATTAAGTTGCCAGAGCCGCGAATAGCAAGCCTATTAAATCCCAAAAGCTTTCGGGAGGCAATGCAGAGAAAATGGAAAAGAACAGGTTAGAATGCATTAGTTATTTTTTAACAATGCCTAAGACCGCTATCCGGCAAAAATTATTGCCAATGCTCCTGCATAAGTTTTATACATGATGGGCTTGTCATGTATAAATAATTGCATTATTTTTGCATGATAAAGAAGTCGTTTATAAACATTATACATGAAGAAGATAGACAAAGTAGATACCGAAAAGGCATTTAATGACTTGCCTTTTTTACCCCCGGCAAAAGAAAAGATTGAAACAATAAAGGTATTGCGCCAATTGGTTAAATCGTCCGTAGCACTGGCGGAATTGAAGGGGCTTGCAAATACCCTTCCCAACCCCAACATATTATTAAATGCCATTATTCTGAAAGAGGCACGGGCAAGTTCTGAAATTGAAAACGTCATAACAACGCAGGATAAATTGTATCAGGCGTTATCAGCGAAAAACACTCAGATAGATTCTGCAACAAAGGAAGTGCTGCGCTATCGTGAGGCCACGCTATTTGGGTTTCATTTCATTCAGAAGAGAGGCTTTTTAAATACCAATGCCATAATTGAAACTCAAAAAGTATTGGAAGAAAACAATGCCGGAATCCGTAAACTACCCGGCACCACATTAAGAAATGCGGCAACAGGAAAGGTTATATATACTCCGCCGGATGATTATGATACTATACTCCGGCTAATGAAAAATCTGGAAGAATACTTAAACGAAGATGATGATATTTCGCCATTGATTAAACTGGCGGTTCAGCACTACCAGTTTGAAAGTATACATCCATTTTATGATGGCAATGGGCGTACAGGAAGAATCATTAATGTACTATACCTTGTCCTGCATGATTTATTGGAAAGCCCTATTCTTTATTTAAGTGCCTATATCATAGATACCAAAGCAGACTATTACCGGCTATTGCAGGAAATACGCCTGAAAGATAATTGGGAAGAATGGATAGTATACATACTAAAAGGGGTTGAAGCTACCGCAAAAGAAACCATTAGTCAGGTTCAGGAAATAAACAACCTCTTTATAAAAACACAGGGAAAAGTAAAGAGTGAAGCCGGGAAATCCTATAATAAGGATTTGTTAGAGCTTTTATTTGAACACCCGTACAGCAAAATTGATTACCTGATTGAAAGGCTTAAAATTTCAAGAATTACGGCATCCAAATATCTTAAAGAACTTGAAAAATTAGGCATACTGCAATCTAAGAAGGTTTGGAAGGAGACATTATACATCAATACTGAGCTTTTTGATCTTCTTAAAAAGTAACTTGCTGATGAGCTTAGCCCAATAAAATATAAAATAAGGTCAGGCGTAGTCTCCAGACTATGACCAAGCGGTAGTCAATCCCATATTGGTGTATACCTCACTGGTCGAAGTCCCGCTTCGTCCCAATATGTGGAAGCGTCCCGCTTCCGAAAACCTTTACTATACATTATTTTTCCAAATAATATACCCCAAAACCCATAACAAAACCCCATAATTTAGCCACTCCCAAATTTCACACATCACTCCTAATATATACCCCACTAATCCTCAGTCATTTAGCCCCGAAAAAAAATCTATGACAGACCGTATACGATCTGTCATAGATCAAAAACAGTACCATCATAGAAACTCAGTTTCACCAATCCAACTTCTCATCCGAACTTTGCCCCCAAATAACCATAAAGTGTCCATATTGCATTATTGTGCCTCGACAGTGGTAAAAATCAGACAGAATCAAAAATGGATAAGCCCCAAATGCCTTGTGCCCATAACTAATATAACCAGACTAAACTGCCCCTCCTGATAACCCTTTGCGCCATTGTGGTAAAATTCACGCACCACGATAACAATAGAAGTAAACCAAAATCAGGATTACCAATTGCACACAAAATTGCACACCTTAGGCCAAAATGCGCAATGAATTGGACCTAATCTATTGATTATCAATAAAAAAGTGCGCAACAAAATAATTATTGCGCAGTGTGCAATTCTATAAACCAAACCCAAAAAGGATAAAACCAATGAGCATTGTGCCCAAAACTTATATAACCAGACTAAACTGCCCCTCCTGATAACCCTTTGCTCCCTTGTGGTAAAATTCACGCACTACGATAACAATAGAAGTAAACCAAAATCAGGATTACCAATTGCACACAAAATTGCACACCTTAGGCCAAAATGCGCAATGAATTGGACCTAATCTATTGATTATCAATAAATAACTGCGCAACAAAATATTTTTTGCGCAGTGTGCAATTCTATAAACCAATGAAAAAAAAGGATAAAACCAATGAGCATTGTGCCCAAAACTTATATAACCAGACTAAACTGCCCCTCCTGATAACCTTTTGCGCCCTTGTGGTAAAATTTATGCACCACGATAACAATAGAAGTAAACCAAAATCAGGATTACCCATTGCACACAAAATTGCACACCTTAGGCCAAAATGCGCAATGAATTGGACATAATCTATTGATTATCAATAAAAAACTGCGCAACAAAATATTTTTTGCGCAGTGTGCAATTCTACCCCTCAATCAGAGTTGCTACGTTGAAAATCTGATTCCAACGTACTCCCCGGAACAAGGTCCCGTTT
>CAIUZK010000208.1 GCA_903903635.1 uncultured Bacteroidota bacterium | reverse complement strand
ATACCCACCTCATCTTCTCCTATAATAATAACATCCACTACCTCTACCTGGAAAAGATAAGGATTAATACGATGCTCACCATCGGGCAATATCGCTACCTGCGGCCCTTTCTGTCCTCCATTGTTAAGAAATGCTTCTCCATCCTGATAAGAATTACATTCTACCGATTTTGCGAATAACTGCCCCGAACCTAATGGTTCGCCGGTAATGGCAGTCACCAATCCCAACTGGCCTTTATTGATCTTGATAAATTTGAACTTACGGGTCTTGTAAATAAATGGTATAAGGAAACGCATGCCCGGCCCGAGAATTCTGGCTTGCACACCTACTTCATTACTCCTGGCAATAGTGCGGTTTTCAGGCATCCTTCCCCCAAACCAGCGGCGTTCAAGTACAACAATTTCGTCGCCTTTCGCATTCACCAGGGATGTAAACAGGAGGACGATAATAATAATGAGAAAAATAACCGGCAAGGGGTTACTTAAAAAAAATGGTATCATTTTGGGGTTTGTTTAAGATATAAATGTAATATTCTGTTTCGTAAAATTATACAGAAAGAAGGGAGGAGCTTTATCATTTCTGGTACTTACTGTACCTTTTGTATTATGCATCGGATTATCTGCATGCAGATAAGGGTGTAAAATTACATACGGTTTTGATGATTATTATTCAACCTGAATGCATTTAACATTTGATTCGCACTCGCTAATAACTAACTAACCAGTAGTAAATAAGCAGCCATACACCAACAAAGCAGGTGAGCCCGTAAAAGTCGTGTTTATACTCTTTTAAATCCTTTTTAATAAATAGCCTGTAACATACCCAGGCTACATATATTGGTATTGAAACCAAATCCGTAAATAATTTTCATGAGGGCAGGTGTTTTAAATTAAAATCAAAAAACCTATTCAAATTTTCACATTTAATCCTTAAACAGGAAAAACAATAGCTTTGTACACATTTTAAAGTGAAAATAGTGGTCAATATCCTGTTAATAGATGATGAAGAAAAACTAAGATCGCTGCTTAAGCGCATTATTTCGTTGGAGGGATATAAGGTTTTCGAAACCGGCACTATCGGCGCGGCAAGGGTTACGCTGGAGAATCAGCATATCGATATTGTACTCTGCGATGTAAAGCTACCTGATGGCAATGGTGTAGAATTTACGCGGGAAATAAAAGAAAAACACCCCGATATCGAAGTGATTTTGATTACTGCATATGGTAATCTGCCCGATGGCATTCAGGCCATAAAAAATGGCGCTTTCGATTACCTGGTAAAGGGAAATGACAACGATAAAATTATACCTTTACTCAGCAGGGTATCCGAAAAAATAGCCCTGCTCAGGCGCGTAAACCGGCTGGAACAGCAGTTGGGAAATCAGTTTGGTTTTGAAAAAATCATAGGTGATAGCCCCGTCCTTCATAAAGCGGTACAACTGGCCAGAAAGGTCGCTCCAACCGAAGCTGCAGTACTCCTGACCGGCGAAACAGGCACGGGAAAAGAAGTATTCGCACAGGCCATTCATCAAAACAGTACTCATAAAAACCAACCGTTTATCGCGCTCAATTGCAGTGCATTCAGTAAAGACCTTCTTGAAAGTGAACTGTTTGGCCATAAGGCTGGCTCATTTACCGGAGCTACAAAAGACAAAAAAGGCCTTGTTGAGGAGGCCAAAGGGGGTACACTTTTTCTTGATGAAATAGGCGAAATGCCCATGGAGTTGCAACCCAAACTTTTGCGCCTGCTGGAAAATGGCACCTACCTCCGGGTTGGCGATACCAAAGAACAAAAAGCCGATGTAAGAGTCATTGCCGCCACAAACCGCGACCTGAACAATGAAATTGCAGAAGGCAGGTTCAGAAGCGATTTATACTACCGCATTGCGGTTTTTGTTATAGAGCTGCCTTCTCTAAGATCCCGTGCAAAAGATATACCCATATTGGCGCAGCATTTTCTTGATGTATATGCACGCAAAACAAATAAAAACATCCGGTCGATATCAGGTGAGGCAATGGATGCATTGAAGCAAAACGAATGGAAGGGCAATGTGAGGGAGCTTAAAAATGTAATGGAAAGGGCCGTAATCATGGAGGATACCGATACATTACTTACCGATAGCCTGCCCTATGATATCCTTCATTTGCCTGACGGTCAGGATGCCTCAAGATTTCACCTCGCAACAATGGAGCAATTTCATATCCGGAAAATGTTGCAGTACACTAACGGAAATAAAACTGAGGCCGCCCGTCTTATGGACATTGGTCTGGCTACTCTATATCGTAAAATTGAAGAATACGGCATAAAATAATCCTTCTCATTTTGATAGGAAACCTTCTCATTTTGAGAAGGTTTTTTTATTTAAACTCCTTTCAACTAAAATCAATTGCTGTCTAAAACACGCATCATTGCTGATATCTGCGTGATACCCCCAGGTTCAATGTTTATCAGGCACAATATTTGAAACCATTTAATGAAAATCAGAAAGAATGAACATCTCAGCAATTGACCGACAAAAAATAAAACAAGTAATTACCAACGAGAGTTTCGGGTTTGTAATAAAACTTTATGGCATGATTGCCTTACTTGGAATAGTCCTTGGAACTCTTCTTAAAATGGAATAAGTGCGGCTGCATCACTGATATCTGTCAGTGGTATGATTAACGGGAATCATGCTAATATTAAAAACTTAATATTTACTTTACATTACAATTAAATCAATAGGTATAGGCACTTAGGTCGCAATATCAATCCTTTGATAACAAGCGTATTGGATCATTTTTGACCATTCTTTTTATAAGGGTATCAAAGATTACCCCCATTTTTTGTCTTCT
>CAIUZK010000207.1 GCA_903903635.1 uncultured Bacteroidota bacterium | reverse complement strand
TTTAAATAATTGTCAAATTCTGAACCTTTATTAAGCACCTCATATTTCCCTATTGATATTTTAATCAAAGATCTCGCACGACCTATATAAATACTATCTATTCCAAGCTTATTGAACACGTGTCTGAAAATTATTTCTTTTTCTTCACATAGACCTACCCAAATATCTTCATTACTATTAAAAATTGCACTTAATAAAAATGCATAACATTGTTTTAAAGTATTTATTTCATCTATTGATATCTCTAAAACACGTTTATTAAAAAGCTTAAATAATTTGGAATCAAACAAATTAAAGTGCTTATATTTTGCATTGAAATATATTTCATTAATCAGAACATTATGTCTAAATGAATTTTCAAAGGTAAAAAATGCAATATCATTCCATTTTGAGGGTAGTTCAATTGTATTGGGTTCAAATTCATTATGTGAGTTATTTAATTCATGTCTTTTATCGGATATTTCATAAATATTATTTACTGCTCCGTCCTGATGATCAAAGTAGCTAAATTTAGAATTTTTCCCAAAAACACTAAAATAATCAAAATTATACGATGGTGAATTATAAGCCATTATATCCTCAATGAAACTAAGTTTCTTACCATTAAACTTTACAGATTTATACCTGCCAAAAATTGGTCTATATTTACATATTGGATATTTTATTTCCTTTAGTACCAATTTATTACCAGATTCACACAAAAGTTTTTGTTCATGAAATAACCAATAATAATTTGTGGGATCAAAGTCAACGAATTCAGCATTAAACAACCCGTAAATATTATTAAATGACTCTTTATTAAGATTAATTAGGTTTCTTACTTTTGTATCAATAATTGTTTTGAATTTAAGGAAAGTTGAATCCAAATTAAGGCTCAGCCTAGAAACTGCCAAACTTGTTTCATTGGCTGTTTCAATATCAATTTCAATATAAGCATTAGGGATTTCCGGAAATAAGTCAATGTCATTTTCATTTTCATTTTCATCAATTGATTGTGCATTAATGGCAATTCCCTTTAAGCTAAAATTAATTTCACCAAACCTCGGACCCCAAACATAGCCTCTGTTTATTTTCGATACAATTATCGCATCTGATATAACTTCCTCTTTCAAGTAGAAATAAGAATTCCCTTTACTAAGCTTAAAATATGGTACAAATATCCTATATCTTCCTAACCCAACTAATTCACCTTCTTCAAAAATAAAATCAATTTTATTTTTCATATCTTGAAATGCTGCATAACGCAATTCATTACCCCCCAACATTGCCTTTTTTTTACTATGCGGCATTATTCTATCATTTACATTTTCCTCAATTTCAATATTTTCTATAAATTTTTCGCCAATTTTGTTTTTTATATCCTGATAATCATTTGTCCATCCAAATCCAATTAGTTTTTCAACTTTTTTAAGTTTAGAAGTATACTTTATAGCGCATGGGGATCTAAAAACATTTTCCTTGAGAAAATATTCCAATCTTTGATCCCATTCTGATATATTGTGTATTATATCCAGCTTTAACTTTAGTTCAATTTCAGTACCATTTATGGGTTTATATAGCTTTGATAATTCGCCAAAATCATGCGTTCCATTTATTTCGAATTTCCATGCAATAGATTCTTCTTCATGATAGCCCGTATTTAATTCTCTTTTTGTTTTAACTATTATTTTATCAGCAATCATGAAGTAACTTAGAACACCAATACCAAATTGGCCAGTTCTGCTGAAATTAAAACCACGTTCTTTACATTTTCTTTCTAATTCACTTATTTCATGACGTTTCGAGGATCCGCTTTCCAAAAAAAACTTTTCAATAATACTTTTAGTCATTCCAACACCTTGGTCCTTGCAAATTAACCAAACACCATCATCACGTTTTTCTAATGATATTTCAATGTTATATAAATCACCTAATTTTGGCAATGATTCAGCAGGGTTTCTATTATCATTTACTATTTGATATGCTATTCTTTCTTTAATCGCATCAAATGAATTTTGGATTAATTCACGGTAGGCCCAGATTTTATCACCATATAGCTGGCTTCCACCTAATAGCTCCAAAATTTTTGAAGTATTGGGCCTGAAGGCACCCTGAATATATTCATAGGTCCCTTCCTCGGGTTTAATATCCCTAAAAATAAAGGCTTCAATGCTCCAACTATAATTTGGTAATTTGGTAAAAGAATTGTGGCTTAATGGTTTCAATTTAATTAATTCATCACATAACTTTAATTCAAGCTCAATCCAATCCGCAGTTTCATCTATTGCCTTATGTAGGTAGGCTTTGTTTGGTCGGGCATGAACCGTAAATTTATTCCCATTTCGCACTAAATTGTACTGACGGTCTTTTAGCCAATATTTCAGACTATCCAAACTAATCATTCTGTGATTTAATATTACATCAGGGGTACGTTCAGGGTCATTTTCCATTACATCAGCTACCCGTAAACACATTGACAAATATCTTAAGTGTACATGAGAATCCGACCCAATTGGTTTTGGATCGAAGGAACCACCTTTCAGATTTTCAAGCCCATAATGATGACTTTTACATATTTTAATTAAATCATCGCCCCATGAAGGATAACCATATAGGGCAATACCATTAAAATTTTCATTTATCCAATCACCGCTCCAATCATTATGCTTAAATCTAACGTAATATGAGAGTATATAATCAGATGTCTTAGTATCATCAACCTTTTCTTTGCGAATATCAATTGATTTTACTTTATTGTCTTTATCAATCCATCTTTGGAAATCATCAATTTCCGGTTCTGATAAGCCGTCTTTAATATCGGATGTAAGAAAATTTTTATGACGTAGAACCCTTTCGAAATCAGGACTCATTCCAATATCATGCAGATAAG
This sequence comes from uncultured Bacteroidota bacterium, assembly GCA_903903635.1. Classification (GTDB taxonomy): domain Bacteria; phylum Bacteroidota; class Bacteroidia; order Chitinophagales; family Chitinophagaceae; genus Nemorincola. The sequence goes on along the minus strand of CAIUZK010000207.1, from coordinate 32,160 downwards.
CAGAAAGCAATAAAAAGCCCATTTCATAATCTGTAAGTGCTTTCTTTGTAGTTTCAGGTATCAAATCCCACATTCGCTCTGCAACTCGAAATGAGTGCGCAGCATCATGTAATGTAAAATCTTTGGGAGTAGTACCACCACTATCCAAAATGTACTGGATATCATCCATTGTTTTTGGATTATTAAGCAATGCCTTAATATTGTCAGCATATTTTCCCTTCCTCTTTGATATTGCCGTAAATAATTTTGTTTTTTTCCAATTGGTATTTGACATAGAAACTAATTTAACTAACTAATATTCAATCTATATATTGCTATTTATTAGCAATTAGAAATGAAATTTTATCACAAGTTAATAAACAATTTACATTGCAGCATTCAATTCTAATAATCTAATTTTCAACTACTTTTTATCATTGTAAAACTTAGCAGCATTAAAACCCAATAAGGTAATCTTGCTTGTGAATTTTCGGCCAAAGATTGTTACTATATAGCTTAATTCTATCCACCTCTACTCTTTTTATCCACAATCCCTAATCGCATCCCCCAATTCCGATTTACAGCGTTAAATTTGCCCAATGCAGAATTATTTAGCGGGATTGAATGAGCAGCAGCGCATAGCCGTGGAACACAAGGACGGACCGATCATGATCATTGCCGGTGCAGGCAGTGGGAAAACAAAAGTATTGACTACCCGTATTGCTCACCTGATGAACAGGGGGGTGGATGCATTTAATATACTGGCGCTTACATTTACCAACAAGGCCGCCGCTGAAATGAAAGAGCGTGTGGAGAAAGCACTTGGCAATACCGAAGCCCGCAATCTGTATATAGGTACTTTTCACTCGGTGTTTGCCCGCATTCTGAGGGGAGAAGCACACCGGCTGGGCTACCCCAATAACTTCACCATTTACGATACCGACGATGCCAAAAGCATCGTCAAGGACATTGTAAAGGACATGAACCTGGATGAAAAACACTATAAGGCAGCCTATGTATACAACCGCATATCGGCAGCCAAGAACAGCCTTATAGACCCTGTGATGTATAAACAGGACACCAGTATTCAGCAGGAAGACTCACGTACTACCCGTCCTCTGATAGGCGATATATATGATGCTTATGCTAAGCGCTGCTTTAAGAACGGAGCAATGGATTTTGACGATCTGCTATTTAAGATGTATGTATTGCTGACACATTTTCCGGAGGCGCTGGCCAAGTACCAGAACAGGTTTCAATATATACTTATAGATGAGTACCAGGATACCAACCTGGCACAGTATGCCATAATAAAAATGCTGGGAGCCCGACACGAAAATATATGTGTGGTCGGTGATGACGCACAGAGCATTTACTCTTTTCGCGGGGCCACGGTGCAGAACATACTGCAGTTTCAGGACGACTATGAAGATGTGAAAATAGTGAAGCTGGAACAAAACTACCGCAGCACCCAGACCATACTTAACGTGGCCAATAATGTGATTGGCAATAATAAACACCAGATAAAGAAAGAACTGTGGACCAGCAATGTGCCCGGTGAAAAGATAATGCTGGTGCGCACCATGACCGATAATGACGAGGGCCGGTTTGTGGCTGATGCCATTAAGGAGCAGCAGATGCGCAACCACTACAGCAACAAAGACTTTGCCATATTGTACCGCACCAACTCCCAAAGCCGTTCTTTTGAAGAAGCCCTGCGCAGGATGAACATACCTTACAAACTGGTAGGCGGCACATCATTCTATCAGCGCAAGGAGGTGAAGGACTACCTGGCCTATCTGCGAACAGTGGTCAATACCCAGGATGAGGAGAACATCAAACGAATCATCAACTATCCGGCAAGGGGCATAGGTAAAACCAGTATTGAAAAGATAATAGTGCGTGCCAATGAACTGAATACCACCTTCTGGGATGTGATATCGAATCCGGAAGTGCCGGGGATAAGGAGTGGCCAGATAGATAACTTTGTGATGATGATCCGCAGTTTCCAGACCATGCTGGAAAAACAGAATGCCTATGATGTGGCATTTGCGGTAGGTAAACATACCGGCCTTGTGCAGGAGCTGCACAATGACAAAAGTGTGGAAGGGCTGGCACGCTATGAGAATGTGCAGGAACTGCTGAACTCTATAAAAGAATTTACAGAGACACCCGATGAAGAAGGTGAAATACAGGATAAAAGCCTGGGTAGCTACCTGCAACAGATAACGCTACTCACGGATGCCGACCAGAATAACGACAAGGATGCGGATGTAGTAAAGCTAATGACTATACATGGCGCTAAGGGCCTGGAGTTTGGTTGTGTATTTGCAGTGGGCCTGGAGGAGAATCTGTTCCCCAGCAGCATGAGCCTGTTTGAAAGGGCAGACCTTGAGGAAGAACGCCGTTTGTTTTATGTGGCCATAACACGTGCCAAGGAGCGCCTGTGGGTGACCTACGCCAACAGCCGTTACCGCTTTGGCAACCTGGTGCAGAATGATGCCAGCCGGTTTATAGAAGAGATACCTGCTGCATACCTGGATAAAACATTTACCGGTGTGAGCAACAGGCCACAGCCGGGAGGATTCAACAGCATGCTGAACCAATCGTTTGATAAGATGCCATCGCTGAAAAAACTGGCAGACAAACTGGCCACCTCAGCTACTGCGCCACCTCCCCATACCCCAACCACCAATTTTGTGGCCGATGATGCTTCGGGAATGGAAGTAGGCATGCAGGTGGAACACCAGAAATTCGGTTTCGGTAAAATACTCTCACTTGAGGGCGGGCCAAACAATAAAATAGCGGGCATCGATTTTGGAGCAGGGCATGGCGTAAAGAAGATCATGCTGAACTTTGCGAAGCTGAGGATAGTGAAATAGAACGGAAATTGAATTGGTAGAAAAAAATAGACAGTTAGGAATATTTCACAATTTTCCAGCAGGAGATCGCCATGGTAATAGCCCCAGAAGTGCTGCTCTAAAAAATCGTTTAGACTACCTCAGGAAAATTTTCTACTTATTTTGGCGCAGATGTAGAAAAGGATGACTCCTATAAAAGCCCCGACAGCATCCGCCACAGCATCCATAAACTCCATGCTGCGACCAAGGAAGGTGAGCATGCCCTGGAGTAATTCTATTAAAGCTCCGAGAGATGTGGCTATAAGGAATAAACTAACTAACCACCTGAAGGAGATGGCAGGTCTTACGCAAAGCCATAGAAAAGTAAAGCCGCCAAACATAACCAGATGCACCCATTTATCAACAAAGGGCACATTCACTTGCGGCAGTTCTTTGCCCGGCATCAGGCAACCAACAAAAATAAGCAAGGTCCATAGCCATGCCAGGAACCTTGCTTGTTTTTTATAAGGGGAATCCGGTTGAAAAACCCGGTTCATTATTCTCCGATCAGCGCCTTGTATGCTGCTGCATCCAGAAGTGCATTGTATTCATCAGCATTGGCAACTGTCATCTTAATGATCCAGCCTTTGCCATAAGCGTCGTTATTGATTGCTTCGGGAGCAGCTTCAAGACCGGCATTAACTTCGGTAACTGTACCAGAAACCGGCAGGAAAAGGTCAGAAACAGTTTTTACTGCTTCAACTGTGCCAAAAACTTCATTTTCAGTTAGCGTTTCTCCTACAGTTGTTATATCTACAAAAACGATGTCTCCCAGTTCATGCTGAGCGAAATCGGTAATACCTACAGTTGCAGTATTGCCTTCTAATAAGATCCATTCGTGGTCTTTGGTGTAACGTAAATTGGCCGGAAAATTCATAAATATTTTTGTTTGCGGTAAAAATAGACGAAAAAAATGAAAACGTTTATGACATTGGACAATGAATATTTGAATATACTTTGTTATAATTAGTCGGCGATATTATTGTATTTATTTACTATATTAGTTCTTGCTAATTAGAAACCTCCGGATGAAGCAACCAGGCCGCGCATCACCTTCTGATAAAATGACGTTATTTGCATGGGGTTTATTCCCCCTGTCAAATAAAACCAAAATTCACTTTAACAGCCAAAACAATGAAGTTTACCTGCACAATTACCATAGAGAAACCTTTAAAAAGGGTTATTCAGCTATTTGATAATGTGGCTAACCTGAAGGAATGGCAGGACGGATTTGTGAGCCTGAAACATATAAGCGGACAGGCTGGCAAGGCAGGCGCAGTGTCTATGATCACCATAAATGCCGGTAAGAATATTATTGAACTGAAAGAAACGATACAGGTAAAGAACCTGCCAACCCAGCTTACGGCACTCTATGAGCATAAGCAAATGGACAATACTGCCACGCACCGCTTCACAGCCTTATCAGAGCACAGCACACTTTGGAAGTCAGAGGTAGAATATATAAGGCTGAAGGGATTTGTGCCCAGGTTTATGGCAACGCTTTTTCCGGGAGTATTTAAAAAACAGACTCAGAAATGGTTGAACAATTTTAAGAGATTTGCTGAAAGAAACTGAGACTTGAGATCGCTTTGAATTTCGGCTAAACCAAGAAAAAACACGACAATGCAAAACCTGCCAACACCTGTACTCGGTGAGATCACAGCGCTCACTATTACAACAACCGACCTGGAACAATCGCTGGCGTTCTATCAGATGCTGGGCTTCAGTGAATTGTTCCGGTCCAACTGGCCATTTCCATGGATACAGATTAGCGATGGGGTATTACTTATCATGCTTCGCAAAGATGAAAAGCCCTACATGGCGCTCACCTATTATGTAAAGGACATTAACAAGGTTACAGCCGGTCTGGAGCAAAAAGGCATTCAGTTTGAAATGAAACCCGGAAAGACAGATCCTGTGAAACGCTACCTGATGCGATCGCCGGACGGGTTGGCAATAAGTCTTGTAAATGTAACCGAAGGGTTCAGGCAGCCGCCCGGACCCGGCATGCTGCAAATGGATCATAAGGATTATTTCAATCCCGAAAAATATGTAAACAAAACAAGTGGGCTGTATGGAGAACTGGCCCACCCTGTTGCTGATCTGGAAAAGTCGCTGGCATTCTGGAAATTGCTTGGGTTTACCGCGCTGTCTACATTTACATCGCCCTACCCCTGGGCAATTATATCAGACGGACTAAGTGTGGTCGGACTGCATCAAACTGATGAATTCAACTACCCGGCCATAACCTTCTTTGCCGCAGATATGCAGGCTAAAATAGCATCGCTCAGAAAAGCCGGATTAAAGAATATAAAAGAGAAAGACGCGGCAAATGCTGTAATAATTACACCTGAGCAACAGCATATTTTTTTGTATAGCCTTGGCGACAACAATGGACAAGCCAAACCGGAAATTAAAACCAATATGCTGGAAACGAAACGGCTGTGGCTGATAGAAGTAACTCCTGATGTTTATCATCAACTGTTTACTACCCGTTCGGAGGAAGAGATCATGGAGTTTATGGGGCTGAATACTTCAGAGGAATTCAGGATAGAAAAAGAAAAGTATACAGGCGGCATGACTACTTACCGTACCTCTTTTAAGCGTTTCTTTCTGAAGGTAAAGGATACCGGTAAAGTGATCGGCTCTACAGGTTTCCATAACTGGTATGCCATGCATATGCGGGCTGAGCTGGGGTATGCTTTGAATGATGAAGCCAGCAAGAACAAAGGATACATGAAGGAGGCAGTGGCTGCTGTGATTAAATATGGTTTCGAACAAATGGGCCTCAACCGGATCGAGGCATTTGTTGGTCCGGGAAATATACCGTCAATATTATTGGTAAAAGGATATGGATTTACAGAAGAAGGCAGGCTGCGGGAGCACTTTTTTAAAGAAGGTGAATTGGAAGATGCTATTTGTTTTGCACTATTGAAAAGTGAATATAATTTGTAATCAATGGATTGCAGACCGGAAACCGTAAGTAAGATTATGAGTGCTGAAAATAATTTGCGAAGTTCTAACTTTGGTATCAGGATATAAATTCAATAAGGCTATGAGAAAGCTACTTTTTATATTAAGCCTGGCTGTGTTTTTTTTCTCGTGCAGAAAACAAAACACCAATCCGGAAGCCCTGCCCAATGCCTACAGCAACCAGGCAACAGGGCAATCGGCCAGTGACCTCCTTGGCGCCGGAAATTATACATCCCTCACAATACAGATACAGTATATGCCCGGTTATCCGTTGGATACCGTTGTGCTGAAGAATGTATCGGCCTTTCTTGGCCTGTTGTGCAACAAGCCTGAAGGTATCACCATTACACAAACCCAGATACCCGCCAACGGAGGCGATACTGTAGCTACAACTAAGGCTGCCCTGCTTGAAAAACAATACCGTACCGCTTATACTTCGGGCAAAAATCTTGCGCTTTATGTGCTGGTAACTGACGGATATAATAACTCGCTGAGTATTTTAGGTTTTGGCTTCAGGAACACATCAATATGTCTTTTCGGACAGAATATTTACGACCACAGTGGCTCTATGGGACAAGCCACAAGGGTATGCCTTGAATCGAGTGTACTGGAGCATGAACTCGGGCATCTGCTTGGCCTGGTCAACCTGGGCACGCCTATGCTTACCGACCACCAGGATGCAGTACATGGCAACCACTGCAACAATCCGGATTGCCTGATGTATTGGGCCATTGAAACACATAACGCCTATGGTACCATTATCCGCAACGTACCTGTACTGGATACCAATTGCAGGGAGGATCTTCATGCGTTTGGAGGAAAGTAGTGTTTCGGCGATTTTCCTTACTGAAGGGGAAATGCTTAATTTATATTCAGGCCAAGAGTAAAACCAAGGCAGGGCTTGCCTTCGTAAATCCAGTATTCTCTGTATTTATCCTGCAGATAGTCGGCACCGTAACATACACCGATGGTTATGTTGTCGACCGCCACATTTGCAGAAATACCTGTTATGATAATAACCCCTTCGTACTGGTAGCCGAAATTGTGAATATTAATTGTTGAATTATCGATGGCAGAACTACCTGCTCCGCCAAACAAACCCACACTATAACCGAGATGCTTTACCGTTTGTTTATAGGTATTGAGTGGTGTTCGTTTGTATTTCAGTTTGTAGGCATCAATACGGTAACCTGCAAATAGCGCTCCGTTAAAATTGGATGTAAGGGTATTGGGCAGATCCGAAGCTGCGGCCCTGTATTTCAGGGGTATGGTCATCAGGTCTATATCCAGTGAGGGCCTGTAAAAATTATGGATAACCTTATTGTCCTTGAGCCTGCGCTGGCTGCTTGTAAAATTCATTCGCTGCCTGGTATTTACAGCCGATGAATCACCATATTTTACAACAGGGAAAACACTGATTGTATCGTCATCTATTTTGAGTACATACACCTTTTCTTTCGAGAGCAATCTGGTGCGGTAAACGCCATCGTTAAAATTGTATTTGGAACTATGACGGATCAGGCCGCATCCGGAAAAGAGCAGATGAAAGGAGATGAATAAGACAATAGTTGCAGTGTAATTGTATTTCAGCATGTATTATCTAAAATTACGCTAAAAAATGCGGGTAATACTATATGATATATTGTTTGCCCCCCGGAAAAGGGTAATCATGTACGTCAATCAGATGCACAATATAATGGTGAGTTTGCACTTAAATTGTATTTTTAAGTCTTTTGCCCGGAACATCAAACCTATGAATAAACGGCAGTATTACTTATTTCGGGCATGGTCCTTTACCGGCTTAACACTGTTTGTGGCAGGATTACTGCTATTTGTTGATACCGATGAATTCGGGAAATGGGCCGCAGTTATTCTCGGTCTTATCTTTGCTTATAAAGCTTATACTTTTTTTAAGGCTGCTAAATCAGCAGTTGAGGAATCAACGCCATACAGGCAGCCGGGTAATACTACAACTGAGCAGCAGTTAAAATATTACAGGGATTATATAAAATTCAGCATATTCCTGTTTTCTACAGGAACCATATACATAATCTGGCAATTAAACTCTCTGGCTAACGGAAGCAAAGAAAATGTTATGCTTTGGGAACCATTGGCCTTCATTTATACAAAATTTGGTTATTGGGTTACCGTTGCCGCCCTACCTGTTGCAGGGATGCTGTTCCTGCTACCCGCTTTGTTCAATTTATCAAAGTTCAAAGTTCAAATTAAAACGCAGGATCAGGAGCAAAATGCGGAATAAACATTCTTTATTAAACTAATATCCTCGGCTAATTCAAAAATCAGGGGTCATAAATCGCTGTTTACAATTCTTCTTGTTAATTTTGTGTAAAATAATTATCTACATACAATGTCAAACAATAAGTTAGTAACCATGGATGAGTTTACCATCCAGGAAACAAGGAAATTCCCGCAGGCTACGGGCGAACTGTCAACATTACTTCGTGATATAGGATTGGCAGGAAAAATAATCAATAAGCAAGTGCGCCGCGCCGGACTAGCTGATATTCTTGGCAAGCATGGGGCAACCAATGTTCAGGGCGAAGAGCAGATGAAGCTGGATGTATATGCCAACGATACCATGATCAACATCTTCATGAACAGTACTGAATGCGCAGGTATTGCATCTGAAGAAAATGATGACCATGTGTGTTATGAAGATACCTACTCAGCCAACTCAAAATATGTTGTTCTGTTCGACCCATTGGATGGCTCATCGAATATTGATGTGAATGCGCCTATAGGAACCATTTTCGCCATTTACCGCAGGGTAAGCGAAATAGGCAAACCTTGTACCAAAGAAGATTTTCTGCAACCGGGCAATAAACTTATGGCTGCCGGATATGTAATATACGGATCGAGCACCATGATGGTATATGCAACCAAAATTGGTGTAAATGGATTTACGCTTGAACCTTCGATAGGTGAATTCTGCCTGTCGCACCCCAATATAAAATGCCCGGAGAACGGGAAGATATATTCGCTTAACCAGGGCAATACCAGCAAGTACAGCGATGGTATGAAAGGTTATCTGGATTATTGTATGGAAATAAATAAGGAGCAGGGCCGTCCCTATTCGCACCGCTATATTGGCTCAATGGTAGGCGATCTTCACCGTACACTCGTAAAGGGAGGTATTTTCATCTATCCGGCTGATAAAAGCTCACCTAAGGGCAAATTGCGCCTTCAATATGAATGTAATCCAATGGCGTTCATAGTGGAAGCTGCCGGCGGCGCTGCTATGTGCAATACAGGCAGGATACTGGACATAGCGCCTACTGAACTGCACCAGCGTACTCCTATATTTATCGGTTCGAAAAATATGGTGAGCAAGGCAATGGAATTTGTACAGGAAAAAGAAGTAGTAGCTTAGGAACTTATTTCATCAACGTTCCTAAGATAACAATGGCTGCCTTATTATGGGCAGCCATTGTTGTTTTGGAGAGATGGAGACAAGGCGTTTTCAGTAGCACAGGCTTTAGGCACGGTATTGTGCATAGTTTGTATATCGGTTATTATTATGCAGTAGTCAAATTTTCAGGCACAGTATATTATAGCGCCACGATGCAAAATTGAAGTATTGGCGCATACCATGTTATGAGGTATTAACTATTTCCGGCGGGTTTAAAAGCGTATTTGCGATACCGTTATTTAACGGTTTTTTGCAGGTTAAAAGACTGTATTTTGGGGAACCATACCACCGAAAACCCAATACTGTAGCGAATCAACAGACATATGTTAATATAAATTACATATATCGAAAACAGGAAAGGAGAAAATATCAATACAAATAATACTTTTGTAAGAAATATTTTTTAATCAACAAAAGCACTTATTATGAGAATCAATGTAGAAACGGCGATAGAACTTATCCAAAACTACAAAAACAATCACTTGCAGGCCATAAATGATAATTGCATCTCCTTACAGGATGAAAACGGGCTAACAATCAAGGAAGATTCCCGGAGCGTATGGTTTAGCCTGTCTGATCTCATTAGTCTGATAAACGATGTTCAAAGTAAGGGCGGTAATGGAATCCGGTTTTATTTCGGCGAATATTCACAGAATATTATAGACAATGCATTGCCTGTTATACAAGCCGTGGACCCGGCTGCTGCTGCAAATATGGCTCAGTACAAGGGCATGGCTACCCTTGTTCTGGTTCCCACAAAACTTGACGTCAATTTTAATAATGCAGACTTTAATGTCGTATCCGGCACCTATGATTTTGGGGTGAGGCATCGCGGTGATCTGGTAGCTATGAACCATGGAGGAATGATACCACCACCATGGCCCGAAGTGATGAACGCGCCAACCACTTATCAGGAAAGTTGCGGAGCAAGCTTGCTCGATTTATGATTTACCTTCCCAACCTCACCATAGACTTGAAGAAAATAGATTTTCTTGCCATTACCATTTAAAATATTATTATCATTCGAGATTCTGGCCTGTATTACCGGGCTGATCAATTTCTATAAGGTTAAAAACACTTATTGGAAATATTTCTCGATGTACCTTGTCTTTGTGGTAATATCCGAGTTGTTCGGGTATTACCTCATGGTATTTTTTCCACATAATCTTAAAGTGAATTTAAGTTTCTACAGGTATTTTGAAATACCTGTAGAATTCATTTTCTTTTTTGCCTTATTCTATCTTTCAGCCCGCGAACCTGGCCGAAAGACACTTCCCGCATTATTTATCATCATTTACCTTCTTTCTATAGTTTTCGATGAGTTTTATTTCAGCAGGAAGACTCATCTGTTCGATTCCATTTCCTACACCATCGGCAATCTGCTGCTGCTAATATTGATACTCCGTTTTTTTGTACAGATGGTTACCAGCGACGACATTATGACTTTCCGCCAAAATATGCTATTTTGGGTCAGTCTTGGTTTGTTGTTTTTTTATTTAGGAAGTTTCCCGTTTTATGCTTTGCTAAACATGATGGGACCTAAGCACCATGACCTGATGAATACCTACAAGTATATAGTATATGGCCTTAACTCTACGATGTATCTGATGTTTACTTTTAGCTTTATATGGGGGAAGACAAATATCAAATCTTACTGATCTCAATTCTGGCCACACTAATAATATTGGTTTTTATTGGCGGGATGATCATTTTCATATTTCAGTACCATAAGCGCAAGCTGGTGCATGAAAAAGAAAAGGCCCTGATCAATGAACAGCATCTTCAGGACATACTGAACACAAAACTGGAAATACAGAACCAGACCATGCAGGATATAGGACGGGAAATTCATGACAACATCGGGCAAAAACTAACACTGGCATCTATTTACGCCAACAAAATGACCTATGAAAACAAATTTCCGGAACAAACCAGTCAAATTTCGGCCATTGCGTTGATACTTAGTGAATCTATTGATGAATTAAGAAGCCTGTCGAGAAATCTCACCAATACCAATGTAGAGATTGAAGAGCTGAAAGTATTGATAGAAAATGAATGCCGCAGGGTAAATGACCTGAATATTTGTAAATTGGCCTACAGTTTTAATGAATCCGACTATTCAATTTCCAATACTGTAAAAAACTTTATTCTCAGGATCATACAGGAGTTTTTGCAAAACAGCCTTAAGCACTCCAAATGCAGAAACATAGTACTGAATTTTGAGCATAGTATGGATGGGCTTGATATCGGGATCATGGATGATGGCATAGGTTTTGTAAAAGGCGAGCAAGACAACAAATCCAGAAAGGGTATTGGGCTGATGAATATGAAGAAACGAGCAGAACTTATTGGAGCTGATTTTTCAATGTCAAGTGTTATAGATAAGGGTACAACCCTGAAATTGTTTATTCCAGATAACCGACTCAACAGTATATAAAATGAATTACAACATTGCAATCGTAGACGACCATATCCTGATAGCGAAAGCCATTGCCGGAGTGATCGATAATTTCCCTAATTATCATGTGCTCTATGAAGCAGAAAACGGGAAGGCCCTTGTTGATAAATTTAAGATACCTAAGAACATACCTGATATTGTGCTGCTGGATATTACTATGCCTATTATGGATGGTTTTGAAACAGCCAAATGGATAAAGGAACACCATCCTGAAGTACTGATACTTGCCCTGTCGATGCAGAGTGACGACATATCGCTGATAAAAATGATCAAGTCAGGAGCCAATGGTTACCTGCTGAAAAACATTCAGCCTATTGAGCTCAATAAAGCACTGGATCAACTCACTACCAAGGGCTTTTACTATCCGGAATGGGCCGCCAGCAAGATATTCTCAAGCCTTTCCGGCGACCAGCCAAACAAGACGCCGGGAATAGTATTCAGTGAGCGGGAAAATGAGTTTCTTACCTATTGCTGCACAGAGATGACCTATAAGGAAATAGGTGAGAAAATGTTTTGCAGCACGCGCACGGTTGAGGGTTACCGGGATGCACTTTTTGATAAGCTCGGACTGAAGACGCGTGTAGGGCTTGCGGTGTATTCTATTAAGAGCGGCAAGTGTGTAATATAAAGTGATTCAATTATCTTCACTGTACATTTTACGGAAAATAATGAGTGACCAGATAACAGTTGAAACAGCGCTTAAGAAAGGAAGGTGGATGGTAACTATCCCATTCATTTCTATAATTATTGCCATTTTAATAGTTGTGTCCGCCGGTTTGATGTTTGCAGGCCTGCATCCGTTTATTTCAGTTGTTTTAGCCGGGATCAGCGGAAGTATTCCCGGATTGATTTATTACTGCTATGCTGCCACCAGGTGGCGGATATGGGCCTTCAGCCAGGTAACGAATGTGCACGAGCTGAAGCGGGCCGCAATAACTGCACAGATCATTTATCCGGATAATTCATGGCTGGAAAAACTGGAGATAAAGTCTGAAGCGGATAAACAGAAGTTGGCGGAAATACAACAACGATTTTCAAAGCCTGATATATTTACAGATGACCCGACGGTACCCTGGGAAACATATATCTATGCATCTTCCTATTCCTACTACAATTTAGGTATCGGCATTGTTATTTTTGGAATCGCATACTTCCTTATCAGCTATATGTGGGCATCTGTTATTTTGTCTTCGGGAATAGCTTTGATCCTCTGGACCAGGTACAGAAGCAGATCGAACAGGAAATCCATGATCACCATAAACAATGAAGAATTAACAACGATGATGACCGGCTGTATAAAATGGGTGGATATTTCTAATGAGGAAGTTATATTCAAACGGAACGAAGGGCTGGCGCAGAGTAATGTTAACCGAAGAGAGTATTATGTTCTTAAATTCGATTATCCCGGCGGATCGGCAACTATTGACCTGTCTCACCTCGATGTAAAAGCCTTGCACCTTGATCACTTATTGTATGTATACCGCAACAGGTGGACTCATAAAATAAATTGATGTGACAAAAACGGTAAAAGCCAGGCTTATATTTAAGTAGTTTATGGAGGGGAAAATAACTGTTGATGAGGCAATAAAAAAGGGAAACAGGATGCTTAAGTATCCTATTCGATGTGTCTTCACGTTATTCTTGTTTGGGGGATTATTTCTGTCAATGTTATTAAAAATACATCCTGCTATTGGGCTAATATCAGGGGTTCTTTTGGGTGGGGGCCTGGGGCTTCTTTACTCAGGCATAATGACAACCAAATGGCGCATCTGGGCTTTCAGCAGTGTAGATAATTTGCATGAGCTGAAAAGGGCTGCGATTACAGAACAACTTATCAACGAAGACAATTCCTGGCAGGAAAAACTTGAGATCAGGAGCGAATCTGATAAGGCATTACTCGCTGCCATTCAAAACCGCTTAGAGGAAGAAAGAAGCTTTATTGATGACCTGGGTGTAGCAAATCAAACCCTGATATTCAATTCCTATATTGAATGGAACCTGGGTGGGTGGTTTTTAATTGTATTGGGGGTGGTAACCGGCTATCTCATATCATGGTTCACGCTGATCATACTGATACCGGCAATAGGTATTTTGTACAAGGGCTATACGCGAAGCCGGACGGACATCGGGAAGGCGGTAATAACCATAAACAATAAAGGCATTGGTACTTTTTCGGCTGATTTCCATACCTGGTCAGAGATTGAAAATGAAAAAGTAACTTATATTTCAACCGGGAGAAACGGTTACTACCAATTCACTTATGACTATCCGGGTGGATCGGAAAATATCAGCCTGAATTTTATTAAGGTAAAACCCTCCCAACTAAATCACCTCTTATACATTTACCGAAACCGATATCAGGCCAATAAACAATGGCCTTAACAATGGCAGAGAATAATGAAATAGCCGCAACCTAATGGACGAGAAAATAACCGTTTTAAAAGCCCTAAAGAAAAGTGACCGGATGCTTAAGTATCCGGCGCAGTTCATCGTCTTTATGTTCTTTCTTTTTACCGGTTTCTTAATGGTTTTCAGCAGGCGATCCCCTTATTTATTTGTCTATTTTATTGCCTCTTATTTTACCGGCCTGATATTATCAATGCTGTATAAAAGCCTCCTGATAAACAAATGGCGTGTTTGGACATTTGAACAGGTGAATGATATTCAAGAACTAAAGCAGGCTATTGATTCAGACGATTTTCTTTCGGAAGGAGGCGATCTTTTCAGTTCTCTTGAATACAAATCTGATGCACTAAAACAAAAACTAAAAGAAATAAATGAACGGTTGAAAGAGCCGACCACATTCGCAGATGATTATACCTTACCCAATGAAGTAGCTATCTATAAAGACTTCCCGATACTTAAGATACTGGGCAGTATAGCCCTGTTGTTTGGGCTCATGTTTACTTTATGGATCTCAAAAACAGCAGGATGGGTAATTATGACTGCAGGAGTTGCCGCAATACTGCTGCCCAAAAAATTGTATTATCTCAACGGCAATAAACCTCCCCTGTTCATCATCAGCGAGGAGGGTATTACCACCCCGCGAACCGGATTAATAAAATGGGCTGAAGTTTATAATGCATCAGTCAATGCCATAGGCTCGGGCCGCAGCCGCAATTATGTTTTTGTATTTGAATATCCGGGAGGGAAGGATACCACCTACCTCTTCAATATGGGGGTAAGGAGAAGATACCTTAACCATGTACTTTATGTATACCGGCAACGGCACTTAATTAATAAGCCTAATTGAAAATTCTACTTGGCTTTTGTTTTCAGGTATCATTTGAGTAAATTGCAATTGTGCGAGGAAGGATATCAGTAGAACAAGCCCTGAAAAGAGGTGATTGGATAATTAAATATCCATTACGGGCATTCTTATTTGTTTTAACCTTATCCGTTTCAGTTCTGCTTCAACATAAATTCCTACCTCAGTCTTATATTTTTACCGGAATTCTTATAGCATTATTCATTTTTCAGATCTACAAAAGTATAATAACTACGAGGTGGCGGATATGGGCGTTTGAGCATGTGGATAATCTGCAAGAGCTACAATCAGCTGCGCTGGCAGAAAAATTTATTCATGCTGAAAATTCATTTTTAACAAAGCTTGAAATACGCAGTACAAAAGAAAAAACCCGGCTGGCTGCAATTGATGAACAAGTATTGACACCACAGATTTATAAAGATGATCAACTGGTGCCAGCTAAAACGGAGATTTACAAAACCACAAAAGTTTACAACTTCCAAAATGGATTGGAACTGGCATTAGCTGCTGTATTGCCAATGGGGTTAAATATTGCTACTATCATTTTACTTCTTATCTATGTTACACTTATCTCTATATCCACTGGCATTCCAACCTACCTGCTTGATCTGCTAAAACAAAGGAAAAATAAAGCCAGACTCCCTATTTTAGTCATTAGCAATGAGGGAATTCAAACAATTTATTCCGGTTTTATAAAATGGGCTGATATCCAAAATGAAAAGATAACACAAACAGGTTCAAAAATAGTAGTGACTATATACTAAGGTTTGAATCTCCTACAGGGATTATAAGTTCAGACATTTCTATACTGAAAATAAAAAAAAGACATCTCACTCACCTGTTGAATGTATACCGGCATAGAAATTTACACAATAAGAATGCCAAATCAATCCCAAATGGTGAGAATCTGAACTCAGCTAAATTCATGGTTCCCCTTCAGGGGTTTAACTGAACAAGAACGCAATATCATCCTTCGTCAATCGCTTCATCAGCGCAGTATCATCCGATACCAGATCATTGGCCAACGCGCGTTTGTGCTCCTGTAGTTGCAACATCTTTTCTTCCAGTGTATCTTTACAGATCAGGCGGTAGGCAAAGATGTTTTTGGTCTGCCCGATACGGTGCGTACGGTCAATGGCCTGCTGTTCTACTGCCGGGTTCCACCATGGGTCAACGATGTAAACATAATCAGCAGCGGTAAGGTTAAGACCTATACCACCCGCTTTTAGCGATATCAGGAATACACGGCACTCATGGTTATTCTGAAACTCCTGAATGGCTTCTTCCCTTTCTCTTGATGTGCTGCTGCCATCGAAGTATACATGACTTATATTCTCTTCCTCCAGCTTCTTTCTGATGAGCGCCAGCATACCCAGGAACTGCGAAAACACCAATACCTTATGGTCGCCCACATTCTCGGTTATCTCACGGCTCAGTTCATCCAGCTTGATGGAGTAGTTATGAAAACGCTCTTCCTCATTCATAATGGCAGGCGAGTCGCATATCTGCCTCAGCTTTGTAAGCCCCTGCAATATATGCATCTGCGACCGCTCCACACCCCGCTCTTCTATCATACCCAATATCTGAGACCGGTAAATATTTCGGTACGATTCGTAGATCTTGCGCTGTTCCGGCCCCATTTCGCAGTATAGTATTGTCTCTGTCTTTTCTGGCAGATCCTTGGCCACCTGCTCCTTGGTGCGGCGCAGCAGGAACGGATAAGTGAGTTTACGCAATTGAAGCTTAACCTCATCCTCCCTGAACTTATCGATAGGCGTTGCAAATTCGCTCATAAAAAACTCCCTGCTGCCCAGCATGCCGGGGTTCAGGAAGTTCATCTGGGCGTAAAGATCAAATGTATTGTTCTGAACGGGCGTACCACTCAGTGCCAGCCTGTTCTTGCTATTGAGCAACAAGGACGCTTTGGCAACCTGGCTTTGCGGGTTCTTGATAGATTGAGACTCATCGAGCACCACATAGTCGAACTCAATGTCTTTAAACATTTTTATATCACTACGCATGGTGCCATAAGTAGTGATAATGATATCAAACTGCTTGTATGCACCGGGATTAATATTACGCTTTGGTCCATGGTGAATGATGTGTGTAAGCTCTGGTGTGAACTTCTTTATTTCATTCTCCCAGTTATACATCAGTGTAGTTGGACATACCACCAGGTAATTTACATTACTCCTTGAGTTTTTGTAATGCTGGAAGAAGGTAAGCGTCTGCACTGTTTTACCCAAACCCATGTCATCGGCAAGGATACCACCCCATCCCGATTCATTGAGAAAGATAAGCCACTGAAAACCTGCCAACTGGTAGGGTCTCAGGGTTGCTGTAAGATGTTCGGGAGGAGCAATAAGGCTATAGTCGTTGGAAAGAATATTCTCCAGCTTGTCTTTTTTTACTTCCAGTTCCTGCTGCAGGGCATCTTCATCTATATCAGCCAGCAACTCATCAAGAATACTGAAGTGAAATTTCTTCAGTCTTACCTTGTTGCCGCGTGTCTCACCCATCTTCAGCAGCAGGCTGTATTTCTTCAGCCAGTCTTCGGGCAACAAGCCAATAGAGCCATCACCAAGCTTCACAAAATTCTGGCGCTGGGCAAGGGCTTTTTTAACGTCAATAATAGATACGATCTGATCGCCGAATTTAAGTTCAACAGAAGCGTCAAACCAATCTATTCCGCTGCTGACCTGTATCTGGGTTTCGGGTTTATGTGTATTTACGCGGAGATTTTTTAAACCCTCAAAACCAAGAAGGTCTACATTCCATTCGCGCATCAGTTCGGTAAAGCGGTAAAACCAGTTGTTGGCCAGAACAGAAGTGCCGGGCAGATAAAAATACTGATCTTTCTTATTGAACTGAATATCGGTATGCAGTGTCAGCAGCAGGTCCATAAAGTCCTGCTCGGCTGTTTCGCTGCGCTTCATGATCTTCACTATGCCATCATGAGGTTGTATCACGTCTCCGAAGTAGCCTGGCTTAATCTCTTCGCCGCCATAAATAAATGCAGGCTGAAGCACCAGTATCTGGTCGCGCTCATTGAGGTACAACCTATATCCTGGTTTGGCCTGTAGCACATGCTCAATCAATTCTTCAGAGAAATGCACATGTATCTTGTTGCTCCAGTCCATCAGTTTATCCTTAAGGAACAGGGGCCAGTCGGTGGCATTAATAATCATCCTGCCATCCGGATGGAAGGTTTCGCCAAGGTAAACTTCCTGAATGCTGCCAATACAGTAGATACGATTTTCATACTGCATCAGTGCTGAATTGAGCAATGTAACAGCCGTATGCGCTACAGCGCCATTTTCTATGATCCACTCCAGAGTTACCGTATACACCTCGTCTTCCTTTCTTACAATAAGCTGCGGGTGTACCGGCTTTTCGGAAAACTCAACACTCTGCAATCCGGCAGATGAAACAGGTTTACCTTTCTTACGTATATAGGTAAAAGGATAGGCCGAATAACGATCAAGCAACTTGTGGTACTTGGGCAGCATATACTCCCAAACCTGCTCCCTGACTTCTTCAGCAGGCACATCCTTTAAAATCGAGTCGTAGTCGTTCAGAAAATCTCCGAACGGCAAATTCTTTTTAAGGTATTTAAGCAACTCATCAATCTGGAATTTACGGATAACCGGCAACATATCCCTTTCATCGGGCCTATACCTGGTAGGGTTGATGTATTGGCTCAGCTCCAGCTTTTCTATACTGCCAATCATTTTCCGCTCTTCATCATCTACGCTGCCGGACACCAGCAGTATATCAACAAACGGGAATAATTTTATTCCGGCATCTATCACAATACCCAGTCTTTTCTCGTCCACTACTACAGCCACGGGCTCAGGAACAGGAGCAACCGGCTTTACCGGCAGCTTGGCTGTAATCTTCTGAATAGTAGGATCAAGTACCCTCAGGAAGGGCTTGTTGTTTTCGTAAGTAAAGGTGAACTTATTGGTCAGATCATCATTCAGGCTGTAACCATATTGCTCCAGCAATTTGTTCTTCTGCACATCCCAATTCTGCATGGAGTTGAAGTACTGGGGGCCGAAAGATTTCAGCACCTGCAGAAATAATGCTGCCTTGTGCACACAAAGCGGATGGCTCTTCTCATCACAATTGCACGAGGTATCGAAATATCGTTCCTCATTCTGCTTTACGGTAACCTGATAAAAATTATCGGTATCGGGGTCTGGCACATTGGCCTCAATCCGGTCATTTTTATTGGCGGTGATAACTGCGCGACTGCCATTGGCAATACGCTCAGCCTTTTCAAGTGAATCGGCAGAAGTGAATATCTGCAGCATCTGCTTATTGATCTGCCGCATGCGCACCAGCGTATGCTTCTGATCGTAGGTGATATTGGTATTTTCGAAAAATCCGCTTTGCAAAATGTCGTTCAACTGAAACATTGCAGCTACTTCATGCCTGCAAATTTCTCCAAGGTTGTAAGGACACTGGCAACGAACCGACAGCTCTTTGGGCTGGAGGTACTTATTGATAGTTACTGTATAATAATTCTGGTATAAGTCATTTCTTACCCTGAACCTGACCTGCTCCAGCAGGTGGTCTACATCCAGCATCTGCACGCCCGAAGTATAAAAAATCTTTTTTCCACGCCGGATAACTTCTTCCGTACCATGGTTGTAAACGTATCTCAGTATTGGGGGTAGCGACATTATTCCGGTCTGGTACTTTTGTTATCGGAGCTATGAATTATCCTGTCAAAAAAACTTGCAGCGGGTATTTGCAAAACCCGGATAACAAGTTGTACTGACAGCCATAATCCAACACTCCAGTTCAAAAAAGGCAATCTGCAAAAGTACCGAAAAAGGAGGGTAGAAAGTTCAGCATTGGCATAAATAAATGTTAAGGGATTATTGATGTTTCCCTGCAATTCACTTGTGGTTCAGGGCATGCATATAAACTACCGGCAATAAGTTATGTGAAAAAATTAATGCCTGTTGTAATTTCGCGATATAATCAGATGAATTATGAATCAGTGTGGGCAATTGGCCAAACATTTAAAAGAAGTGCATTTTGGTGGTAACTGGACTTCCTCCTGCCTGAAGGAGCATCTGACCGGCCTGACCTGGCAACAGGCTACCCGGCAGATCTATGAGTTAAACTCCATTGCTACGCTAACCTACCATATGAATTACTACATAAGCGAGGTAATAAAAGTACTTCAGGGAGCGCCACTACAGGCAAAAGATATTTATAGTTTTGAACTACCACCCATCGGTAGTCAGGAGGACTGGGAAAAGCTGCTGGCCAAAACCTGGAATGATACCGAAAAGTTTGCGATGCTGATAGAACAACTGCCGGAACAACAGTTATGGGAAAACTTCACCGATGAAAAGTATGGCAATTATTACCGGAATATTCAGGGCATAATTGAGCACCTGCATTACCATCTGGGGCAAATAGTGATTATTAAAAAAATACTGATGCAGGAAAAGCCGCAAGAACCGCGTTATTAATTTCAACCGGCTTTCCTATTAAAAAGAAACATGCACCTGTTATGCTAAATAGAAGAATTGTTTACCTTCTTTTTAACAGCAACAGGCAAAAGGAAATAAGTTACTTTTGGAGTACCATATAATAACACTTGAATTTACCATTTTTCATAGCAAGGCGATACCTGGTAAAACAGAAGGGCACTTTCTCTTCGTTTATCATAAAGCTGGCCATAGTTGCTACTGCCCTCAGTGTGGCCGTAATGATTGTGGCTATTGCGGTAGTTAGCGGATTTAAATTTGCCATTTCAGAAAAGCTATTCAGCTTTATGGGACATGTGCATATTGTTCCGTTTGATGAAACCAGATCCAACTCGCTTACCTATTCAGACCCTGTTTATTATAATCACCGGCTTGCGGACTCTATAAAAAAATTACCACATGTGCTGGCGGTATCGCCGTTTGCCGAAAGACCTGTGATCGTGCAGGCCCATGGCGGTATGGAAGGTATTGCACTAAAAGGAGTAAATCAGGAATATCATTTTCTAAGCGGGATCAACATTATTGGTCAGCCCATAGATTATAGCGATACATTTTACTCCCATCAAATATTGCTATCTAAAACAACCGCTGACCGGCTGAACATAAATATAGGAGATACGGTACAGCTCGATTTTGTAGAAAACGGCACGCCCAGGTTAAGACGGGTGAAGGTGAGCGGCCTCTACCATAGCGGCATGGAAGAGGTAGACAGCAAATTCGGGATTTGCGACATAAGACTGCTGCAACGAATGAACAACTGGACTGCCGACAGCATTAATGGTTACCAGGTAGACCTGAGTGATGCAGCATGGTCGGATACGGTGACCAACTATATACATTACAACCTGATCAATGCGCCTCTGGAAGCATATACAACTACCGATAATTATGCAGCTATCTTTGACTGGCTGCAACTGCAGAATGTGAACGGGGTGATCCTGCTGGTTATTATGGCCATTGTGGCTATCATAAATATGGGTGCGGTGCTGTTGATACTTATGGTAGACCGGGCAAGGATGATAGGACTGCTGAAGGCGCTGGGTATGCCTTTCGACCAGACAAGGAGTATTTTCCTGGGCATAGCAGCAATGATAGGCGCTACGGGTATTATTTTTGGCAATATTATTGCACTTGGCCTGTGCTGGCTACAGACACATTATGGCATTATAAAGCTGCCTGAAGACGTTTACTATATGCGTTATGCTCCCATACGTATCGTATGGTGGGAGGTAGCTGTTATTGACCTTGCCACACTCGTTTTATGTGTGTTTTGTATGTGGCTTCCCGCATTGTATATTCGTCGTGTGCAACCGGCAAGAGTGCTGCAGTTTAAGTAAACAAAAACAGGGAACCATATATGACTACTTTAATTGTTACTGCATTATCTGGATACCCGGCTGTAAAATATCAACATTAAACTGCGTAAATTGTACCCTGTTATTATCCGTTTATACTACAAACATGACCAACAAAGACCTTTATATAAAAATCTGCTCTGAGCATAAGGGGATACGTGTGTTCATGCAGCCCTGGTGGCTGGACCAGGTTTGCGAGAACTGGGATGTTGCTGTAGTAAAAAAAGGCGATGAAATAACCGGTTTATGGGCATATCCGGTTGAAAACAAACTAGGCATCAGTATGCTGCGCACACCCTTGCTGACACCCTACCTGGGGCCCATAGTATTTTATCCGGGAGATCTGAAAGACAGCAGGACAGACAGGTTTGAGCATGACACGGTAGCTGAACTGATGAAACAGATGCCCAATGCCAAAGTATGGCATCTGGCTCTGGAACCAGGAATGAAGCAGGCAGGCATTTTCAGAAAATATAAACTCCGGACAGAAGTTCAGCAAACATTCCTGGTGGCGCTGCACCAACCCGAGGAAACAATACTTGCCAACATAAAAGAAACTACCCGCCGCAACATCCGGGCAGCAGCAAAAGAAATAACCATAACAACCGGCAATAACTGCATTAAGCTGCTTTATGATTACCAGGCAAAAATGCTGAAAGGCAAGGGCAAGCCGCTTGCATATAGTGAAACTGATCTGAAAAAAATACTTGGTTCAGCTCTGCATAATAATGCCGGCGCTATATGGGTAGCCAGAAAGGGCGAAACTATTGAAGCAATTGTGTGCCAGGTATGGGATAATAATCAAAGCTACTACCTCATAGGGGGCCAAAACCCTGAGGCTAACGGATATAAAGCCATGTCGTTGCTACTCTGGCATTGCATCAGGGAATCGAAAAAAATGGGTCATGCCTTCTTCGATCTGGAGGGCAGTATGGATGAAGGCGTAGAGCGCTTTTTTAGGAATTTCGGGGGCAACCGCGAATTGTATATGGTGCTGCTTAAAAATGACTCACTGATCTGGAAGCTGAAAAAAACTGTAATTGGATAGTGACGTTGATTAAATAAATTATGCTCTGTGGTTCCTGAACTAGGAAATATTTAATTGCTCCAGCGCTTTCTGAGCAGCTACCTGGCCTGCTTCTTTTTTATTGTAACCAGATCCATCGGCTACCTGCTCCCCATCTATCATAATACCAACTGTAAACAACTTCCTGGGACCTTCCATTTTTTCACCCACTGTTTCGAAGGTAAGTACATGGTTGTTGCGCTGTGCCCAGCTCAGCAGTTGATTTTTGTAATTGGTATCGGTACTCTCCATTGTATCCAGATCAATATAGCAACGTATGATCTGGTTGAGAATAAATTTCCTGGTTTTTATAAAGCCCTGGTCCAGGTATACAGCGCCGATAAGCGCTTCGAGGGCATTGCCAAAAATATGGCTACGGCTCAGCCCCCGGTCGTTCTGGTTGTACTGCACCAGTTTGTTGAGCCCCATGCGCAATGCCACATTGTTCATGGTTTCGCGCCTCACAATACGCGAGCGCAATTCAGTTAGGTATCCCTCGGGCTGATAAGGATATTTTTTAAACAGGTATTCCGCAACAATGGCGCCAAGGATGGCATCACCGAGAAACTCCAATCGCTCATTACTTTCTGTCACCTCATCAGGCTTCGACCGGTGCATAAAGGCAAGCTGGTAATAGTCCATATGTTTGGGGGTAAAACCCAAAATATGTTCTAACTGCAGTATCAACTGCTTATGCGGTGAAGATTTGGTTAAGATGCGATTGATGAGACGCCGCAAAACTAATCGGATGGTTTTTTAAAGATAACCGATGCATTATGACCACCAAAACCAAACGTATTACTCAGGGCTGCATTTACAATACGCTTTTGAGCTGTATGGAAAGTAAAGTTGAGCCTTGGGTCGAAAGTCGGATCATCGGTAAAGTGATTGATAGTCGGAGGTATGACATCATGCACAGTAGCCAGAATACTGGCAATAGCTTCAATAGCACCGGCAGCGCCCAACAAATGACCAGTCATTGATTTTGTAGAGCTGATATTTACATTATATGCATGCTCACCAAATACGCGCTGAATAGCGGTGATCTCACTGATATCGCCCAGCGGAGTAGAGGTTCCGTGTACATTGATATAATCAATGTGTTCAGGTCTCATTCCGGCATCTTCCAGAGCGCTCTTCATCACATTGAAAGCGCCAAGACCTTCGGGATGAGGAGCAGTAAGATGATACGCATCAGCGCTCAGTCCGCCACCGGCCACTTCGGCAATGATAGTAGCGCCACGACGTTTAGCATGTTCATATTCTTCCAATACTATAGCGCCGGCGCCTTCACCCAATACGAAACCATCGCGGTTAAGATCAAACGGACGGCTTGCAGTCTTCGGATCATCATTCCTTTCGGAAAGCGCTTTCATTGCATTGAAACCACCAATACCGGCTTCTGTTACTACAGCCTCTGAACCACCGCAAATAAATGCATCGGCCTTTCCTAGCCTCAGGTAGTTTAGTGCATCAATAATAGAATTGGTAGAAGAAGCGCATGCGCTTACGGTAGAGAAATTAGGACCACGGAAGCCATACTTCATTGAAATATGCCCTGAGGCAATATCCAGAATGAGCTTGGGTATGAAGAATGGGTTGAAACGAGGTGTACCATCTCCTTTCGCGAAGTTTTTCATTTCTTCGATAAAAGTGATCATACCACCAATGCCAGAACCCCAGATCACACCAACACGGTCGTGATTGATGCCATCTTCAGTAAGCCTTGCAGCACGAACAGCCTCATCAGCAGCCACCAGGGCTATTTGAGAGAACCGATCCAATTTTCGGGCTTCCTTCCGGTCAAAGAAATCTTCTGGGTTGAAGTCCTTCAGTTCGCAGGCGAATTTCGTCTTGAACTTAGTTACATCAAATTGTTTAATGAAATCGGCGCCCGAAACTCCATTAATCAACCCATCCCAATAAGCAGGTATGCCGTTGCCTAATGGCGTCAGGGCGCCGAGGCCCGTAACGACAACACGTTTTAACGTAATGTTCATCGAACGATTTTCCAGATACAGTAATGGTTTAGTAAATTACTTTACATGTTCTTCCAGGTACGAAATAGCCTGACCAACAGTAGTGATGGTTTCAGCTTGTTCATCAGGAATTGAAATATTAAATTCTTTTTCGAATTCCATAATCAATTCTACGGTATCAAGAGAATCAGCACCGAGGTCGTTGGTAAAACTTGCTTCCGGAGCAACTTCTGATTCGTCAACACCTAATTTGTCCACGATAATCTTCTTAACGCGATTTGCAATTTCAGACATAAATAATGCGTTTAATTTTTTATGGTGCAAAAATATACTTTTTGGGAGAATGAAAAAGGATTATTTTATTTAGTTTCCTCTTTTTTACCGAACTGCCTCCTAAACTCATTCTTTTGAATGAAAAATTGCAACAGTATAGCGTATTTCCCTATTATATCAGATGAAAAACAGGAGATATTATCATTTAGAGCATGTTTTTCCCGTTTTATAAATGCGCCGGACTGATTTTAACTGCGACCCGGAATATAAAAACAAGGGTGTAGCTACCGTTACAGCGGTTTAAGGCAATGTTGCCAACCGGTTCTCAGGATTCAAATTATTTATTGCGCCTTAACCCTTTGTGTTTTTTCTTAGCCGGTTTCTTTATAAAATCGCCCAAACCAGGCGTAGGCCCGAATTGTTCCGGAACTACCGCCTTTGTAACTGCATGGCCCAGCAGCTTTTCAATCCTGTCGAACTTATGGTGCTCCTTGGGGCTCACAAAGGTATAGGCGGTGCCCTTTGTAGCTGCACGGGCTGTACGACCTATGCGGTGTATATAATCCTCACCATCATGCGGCACATCGTAGTTAATAACCAGGTCTATATCTTCAATATCTATTCCCCGGCTCAATATATCGGTAGCAACAAGTATTTTAAGTCTGCGGCTTTTAAAATCCAGTAGTACCTGCTCTCTTTTTTCCTGGTCCAGATCGCTTTGTATCTGATCGGCGGAAAAACGGGAGCGCCGCAGCTCTTCTGAAAGTTGCTTAACTGCCAGTTTGCTGGAGCAAAAAATCAGCACACTACCAAACTCTTTTTGCTGGAGTACATACTTAACCAAAGGAATTTTCTGAGCATCATAAACAATAAATGCTTCCTGCACGATTTGCTCAGGTGGCTTGGATATGGCAATATTGATCTCCTCGGGATTGTGCAACATGGTTTTGGCCAACTTCCTTATTCCGGGGGGCATGGTAGCCGAGAAGAGCAGATTCTGGCGTGCGGCAGGCATGTACGACAACATCTTTATTATGTCGTCATAAAAGCCCATATCCAGCATGCGGTCTGCCTCGTCCAGGATGAGGTATTTCAAACCATCGAGTTTGACATAACCCATATTGAGGTGGCTGATCATACGGCCTGGCGTGCAGATCACAATATCTACACCAGACGTAAGCGCTTTCTTTTCATTAGCAAACAATGCGCCACCTGTGCCGCCATAAACCGAAATAAAACTTATGGAGGTATAATAAGAGATCCCTTCCAGGGTTTGAGCTATCTGCACTGCCAGCTCTCGGGTAGGCACAATGATCATGGCATTAATGGTATGCTGGTCATGGGTCTGTGTGAGTAGCTTATTGATGACTGGCAGCAGAAATGCTGCTGTCTTACCCGTGCCTGTCTGGGCAGCGGCTATTATATCTTTACCGGCCAGAATTGCGGGTATTACTTTCTCCTGAACGGGGGTGGCTGTTACATAGCCCATGGCATCAATGCCATCCATCAGGTCATAATCGAAACCAAATTCGTCGAAATACAAATCAATTCTATTTTCAAAAAGTTATTGAGTAAAGATAGCGTAAAGTAACGAATGTACCCCAAACCCCTTCAGTTGGTAGTGTCTCAGTTTGAATGCCAATGAAATGTTATTAAATAAAGATATTATATTTGCTAAAAATTCTTAACTTTACATTTCAATAAAACTTATGATAAAGATAGCCCTTTTGACGATATTATTTTTAAACACTTTGTGTTCTTCATATGCTCAAGATGCGAAAATGAAACCCTCTCCCGCGTATGATAATATTAATGCGGAAAGAGCCTTTAAAGAAAAAATAGCTCCTATACATTTTCAGAAATACGCTTTACTTGAATTCAACAATAAGCCCACTTCCTTTAAAACGGATTTTTATAACATTAATAATCATACGGTCACAACTTACCCTAACCAAAATAATATCAAGAAAGTATTCTTTACTAAAATCAACAGAAAATAATGGCATAAAAAAGGCTGGGGCACCAACATCATTAACCAGCTATCCAAAGACCTTTCCGCCGCTGTTGGTGTTCCCCACCAACAGCCTCGCGCAGATCATCTCGCTCTCGTTACACCTCACGTTTTTCCTCAACCAAAACAAACAATCCATTTTTTCCGTCCCCGGCGATTTCCCGCTTTTCCGCAGGACTCCAGAATTAAAGAGACTAGCGCCAAACCCTGAAATGTTTTTCTCTTTTCAAAATCTGCTCCCACCTTCGGCAAGACCAGTACTACTTATATTTTTGTATATAACTTTGGACTGGTGAGATCCCCCAAATTAAGCAATAGATTTTCCCCGTTTTGCAGGAGTTGTTTTTGTGTTCAGCACTTTTTTTACTGGTTTCAATTTCCTGGTCTGAAAATAATCAGTTATAGCCATTTCTTCTTCTCTGGTTAGCGGCTCCAAACCTCCAATGAAATCCACATCCAGTTCATTTTTTTTTGTCCTTACCATTGGATAAAATCAAGCGGTATGATTTTGATTTTTTTCACGCTTAAAGTTACGAAATCTATATTAATTTATGATTAAGCAAGAAATAATATTACACCAAATGGGAAATGTGAGTTGAGGTTTTCCTTCCCCGGCGAGGTGTGTCACGAATGAAAAGAAGAAGGATAATTCTTTTCCGTCCCCGGCGAGTCTCCGCTTTTCCGCGGGACTCGCCGAAATCAGGGTATTGAAGCTGACTTAAAGCACAATGACTCATTTTATAGTTTATGGTTGCAGCTTCAAAAAGATACAAGGAAAGCAATCCCCCCTCGCGAGTTGCGCCTGAGTCCTCTCTGCCACACTGAAGCCGCGCTTCGAGAGACCCGGCCGCTCAAAAGCAAATACCGTTATTTGACGATAGAGAATCCGTTATTGGCACATGCTTAGGCAACAAACACTGCAATAATTTTGTGCCATAAACAAACCACTAAAAAAAAATTTATTTGCTATGACTTTTACAATGGAAGACATCAGACTCAATGTAACATCAATACTCGGCCAGCTCCGGAACACATCATCCGTGAGCTTACTGAATGATCTATGGGAATTGAGAACGCAGGCCCGGGAAAGCCTTGAAAGTGACAAAGACGCACTTCTTTGCTGTCTTTTTATCGATGCGATACTCGATCATTGTGAAGGCAAGGAAGCTGCAACCGGTCACCTTTATCTGGAACAATACGAGATACCTCAGATTAAGCTCTTCGATATCCTGATAGGCAAGTTCCCATTCGTATCATCATCACATGCAATAAGCAATAAACTAATTTCAGGTTGGATTGATGGGCAATCCCATGCGACCGTTCTTGACATCGGCATCGGCCGGGGCATTCAGATGGTTTCGCTGATAAAGGAGCTCGAAATTAACAAGGGTCTGAAGGAACTCACCATAATCGGCATGGAGCCTTTTGGCGATGCCATTATCCATGCAACGAAACTGATTAGCCAGGCAGCATCCACAGCTAATTTCAAACTAAACCTGCATATTCTGGAGGGCTTTGCCGAAAAAGCGGATATGGGCGTGATCAAAAGGCTGTTGCCCGAAAACTGCGGCAAGCTTGTTGTTAACGCTTCGCTTGCTGTGCATCACATACCGTCAGTAAGCCTTCGGTTACAGCTCTTCTCCCAGATAAAATCGCTTAACCCGGATGCAATAATACTGACCGAGCCCGACTCAGATCACATGACTAATGACTGGGCAAAGCGCACTGCAAACGCCTGGATTCACTACGGCGCGATATTCGACACAATTGACGGCCTGCACATTTCCAGAGAAGATAAAAATGGTCTTAAAATGTTCTTTGGCCGCGAAATAAAAGATGTTGTCGGCACTCCGGATGCCAACAGGTTTGAACGCCACGAACCCGCCGCCCATTGGGTGTCTTACGGTGAGCGAATCGGAATGCAGACTTATCGGGCATCTGAACTGGTTCTGGCCCAGGGTGCGGCAAACGGTATCAACATTTCGCAAACCGATGGGATTATGATGCAGCACAACAACACCGCTGTGCTCGCTGTGATACCATTGATAAAACACTCGTAAAAAAACAACCTGATTTTATGAATACCGCCAAAATAATAAAGCTTTCGGCTAACGAGAATTGCTATGGCTGCTCGCCACCGGCCATAGAGGCCCGCCTGCAACGTTTCAGTAATATCTGTTCCTATCCCGTATTTGGTTGCGCTATTAGCCAATCAGCTAAGAAAAGTATAAGGGAAGGGATTAAGAGCATATTTAACCCAAGATGGAGCGAGCGGATATTGGAATCATTTGCAGCGGACTTAAATCCCAAAATAAGAGGATGGATTAATTACTACACCAGGTACAATAAACATGAAGCATTAAACGTCTTTCTGTATTTAAATGAACTTATACGGAAATGGGTGAAAAGGAAATTCAAAACAAAAATTCTGTATTTGTGGAGTATAGAAGAATACAAAACGATAATATTAAAATGTTTCACCATTGGCAATTAGGAATAAAAGCATGAGTGGATAACAAGAGCCGTATGATGCGAGAGTATCAAGTACGGTTCTGTGAGAGGCTTGGGGTGAAATTCTCCTTGCCTACTCGACCATCCGGAAGAACGGCGAACAATGCCTAACTCAATGAATTCGCTAAGGAACGATGACTAAAATCTATCAAAATGCATGAACTTAATTTTGCGTCCCCGGCAGTCTCCGCTTTTCCAGGGGACAGGCCGGAATCATAAACGAAAATTTTTACAGCGCAGTTTTATTGTGGGTCAATTTTACAATACCGATTTCTTCCTGCCCTCTTAACACCTGATATGTATGCTCCAACTGTAAAATTTCCAGCGCAACCTCACTCCAGATAAACGCCATATCTATTTCAAAAGGCTTTCCATAATTCGCCTCTAATGGATGGATAATTTTGTAAACGAAGCTAAGCTGTCTCTCTCCTATTTGTAAAAAAAGCCAGTTCACATTATCATCTTGGGGGCGGGATGCAACGCTTAATAAATGATTTTTATTCAAAGTTATGAGGCCGCTATAATCATATTTTCTGTTTTCTGTCAGCATGTGTCAAAACGATAAAAATCACTGGGGTGTAATATAAGGTGAAATCTCTTATTTGAGGTGCGCCCGGGTCTTCGCAATCTTACAGCAGCCACACTTCGAGAGACTCGGCCGCGATTTGAAATTAGAAAATCGGGTTAGACAAAAAGTTATATTTTGGGATATGGGTTTACTATTCAAATATTGTTTTACATTTGAACATAATATTCTAAATTATTTATTTGTAAATAACGATTTATCCTTATTATGATAACAACAATTAGAAAACTATTAATGTTCATCGGATTAATCATTTCCGTATCAGTAAATGCCCAAACCGCAGAGGAATATTATAATAAGGGAAATGAAAAAACCAGTAATAAAAACTTTGAAGGTGCAATTGAAGATTATGATAATGCCATCAAAATTAATCCAAAATATACTGATGCTTACTTTAATAGGGGGACTTCTAAATTATATTTGAAGGATTATAAAGGAGCAATTGCCGACTTTGATAAAACACTAGAATTAAAACCTGATTTTCTAAAAACATACACAAATAGGGGAATAGCAAAACTCAAAATAAATGACAATAGCGGCGCTATTAAGGATTTTGATTTTGTTTTGAAAATTGAGCCGGAAAATGCGTCTACTTATTTTATGCGTGGACAAGTAAAATTACAAGACGGAGATAAAAAAGGAGGCTGCTTTGATTTATCAAAGGCAAACGATTTAGGTGATACTCGGGCTCAAAAATACTTGAATCAATATTGTGCGGATTTAATATCGGGAAATAAACAAAAGGAATCATTAAGGCTTGATTGGCCAGATGCTGAAGGGTGGAAAATAGCAAGTAACCAGGCAGATAATGAAAGGAAAGTTATTGAGTTATTAAAAAACAATGAAACATTTGATAATTGGACTGAAATTGGAACCATGATGACATATCCATCTCTAAAAAGTGTTCCTCTGGATGCCGCAATGAATGTAATGTTAGAGCAGGCAAAAAAGAATTGTCCTTCCGCCAAACTTACGTTTATTGAGAAGGATGAAAAGGCAAAATATCCTTGGATAATTTTCAAAATTGAATGTGGCACAAGCACACCTGAATCACAAGTATGGCAAATAATGACGGGGGCGAATGAAACATATATCAACTTCCGTGCTGTTAAACAAAAGAGCGTGCCTGATGACCTGAAAAACAAATGGGTAACATTTTTCAAAACAGCAAGTATAGTAAACCAATAAATAGCCTTTCAGTCCCCGGCGAGGTGTGTCACGAATGAATAGAAAGGATAGTTCCCAGTTGTTCCATATGTTCCCCCGCTGGTCGAAGGTTGTTCTCCCACTAGTCTGAAATTATAAAAAAAATAGATACTGGTCGCAGCATCCGCCCCCGCTGGTCGAAGGTTTTAAAAAATACGAATACCCCCACTGGTCGAGGGTTGTTCTAAAAAAATAGATACTGGTCGCAGCGTCTCGCTGCGTCCCATTATGTTGCAGCGTCCCGCTGCCGAATTAATAAATGTTCCAATAGCACATGCAAGGCACATTCTACCTCACTCAAACCCAACTGGTCGAAGGTTGTTCTGAAAAAAATATATAGATACTGGTCGCAGCGTCACGCTGCCCTTATTTGTTGCAGATTCCCGCTGCCGAAGGGATCACTCTTTCGCTTGTACATGCGCCACTCATTCTACTTCTCCCTCTCCTTCGGAGAGGGTCGGGGAGAGGTCACTCTAGCACTTCCAAAAATCACAAGCCACTCATAACATATACCCCCCTAATCCCCAATCAATTAACCCCGAAAAAAAATCTATGATAGACCGTATACGGTCTATGACAGTACGAAAAACGTACTATCATAGAAAGTTCTTTTATCAGTATCAATTCTTCAAAATAATTTTGGCGCACGAATATC